>JAZUOR010000363.1:0-5230 GCA_045604745.1 Acutalibacteraceae bacterium
TGTTCGGCGACTGGGGCGGATGCATGACCTTTGCCCTCATGGCCAGCACCTTCACAATGTATTGTACCAACGCATTGGGCGTTGATCCCATGCTGCTCGGTACTCTTGTAATCATCTGGACTGTCTGGGACGCCATCAACGACCCCATGATGGGCGCGTTGATGGACAAGGCTTTCGCAAGACGTCAGCACAAAAAGGGCAAGTTCCGCCCATGGCTGCTTCGTGCCACTCCCCTGCTCGCAGTGACCGCAATCGCACTGTGGACTGTTCCCACGTTCTTTGACGGAATCACTCTGGTCATCATGCTCTTTTCCTGCAAAATTCTTTATGAAGCAGCATATACCATGTTCAATATTCCGATGGGTTCACTTCTTTCCGCAATGTCAACGACCGATGCTGAGCGTGCTTCTCTTTCTTCCGCCCGCGGCGTCGGCTCCATGATCGGCAACATGCTTCCCGGTCTTGCCGGACCGCTGGTCATCGGCATGTTCGGTGACCGCTCCACCGCCGGCTATATGATCACCGGGGTAATCTGTGCTGTTATAGGTTTCTTCGTTTGCCTCATGCATTACGCTTGGACCGAGGAGCGCGCTGTGATAGGCGAAGAAGTCAAGGCAGATGACATCAGGTTCTCTGATATTCTTACTGTCATCAGAAAGAACCGTCCATTTATCGCACTTTGCATCCATGGCGTGTGCATCTGTCTCATGCAGTATGCAGCCCAGACTCTGGGTATGTATATGTATTCCGGCGTATACCACGATGTAACCTATCAGTCCATCAGCCAGGCTCTATCCTCGCCCTTTATGATTGGCGCCATGGTTCTGGTTCCTTTCATGTGCAAAAAGTTCGGTCTGCAGAAGCTGATCCGCCACTCTCTGCTGATAGGCGGCGTGATCTGTGCAGCTCTGTTTGTGATGCACCTTGTTATGGATGTAAATCCCCTTCTCCACGGCGTTATTCTTGGTATCGGCTCCGGCATGGCAATGATTTCCATTCAGATGCAGTGGGGTCTTGTGGGCGAAGCTATCGACTACAACGAAATGGTCACCGGAAAGCGCACTGAAGGTTCAATTTACGGAACATTCAACCTCTCGCGCCGTATCGGTCAGACCATCGGTCAGGGCTTTGCCCTCTACGGTCTGGGATGGATCGGTTATCAGGGCACCGCTGAAGTCCAGAGTGCAGGTACTGTTTTCGGACTTAAGATTCTGTGCGTACTTATTCCCGCAGTATTTATCCTCGGATCCTGGGCCGCATTCAGGTTTGTCTGGAAAATCACTCCCGAAGAACGTGCTGCTATGGCAGAGCTCAAGGCAGCAAAAGCCGCACAGTCCGTTGAGACCGAACAGCCCGTTGAGACCGAGCAGCCCGTTGAAGCTGAGCAGCCTGTCGAGACTGAGCAGCCCGTTGAGACCGATGACGAATAAGTCAAATTGAGCAATCCCATCATCAGCGGCGTGATATTTCCGCGCCGCTGATGAAAAATAATTACGGCAGATTCTCTTTCAAAGAAAGGAACAGGCTATGGATTATATCATAAACACTCCCTGCGGAGCTTTGCAGGGTACTGCGGGTCGTATTGAAGGCACTGCCGCATACAAAGGCATACGATACGCAACTGCCGGTCGCTGGGAATACCCTGCACAGGTCACGCACTGGGAGGGCGTATACGATGCCACACAGTATGGCAGCTGCAGTTATCAGCCACGTGCATTTTATAATGAAGAGGAAAACCTGAAAAAGGTTTTCTATTATAACGAGTTCCGCAAGGGTGAAGAGTACACTTACAGCGAAGACTGTCTGTTTCTTAACATCTTTACTCCGGCTGACGCAAAAGTGGGCGACGGTCTGCCGGTGCTCGTCTATATTCACGGCGGTGGCTTTACCGGTGGCTGCGGTCACGAAAAACACTTTGACGAGCCCATCTGGCCAACAAAAGGTGTTATCGGTGTCACGCTGAATTATCGTCTTGGTCCCATGGGCTTTTTGTGTCTTCCTCAGCTCAAGGAAGAAGCAGGCCACACCGGAAACTATGGTCTTTACGACCAGATGACCGCAATCAGATGGGTAAAGGATAACATTTCCGCGTTTGGAGGAAATCCCGACAACATAACCATTATGGGCCAAAGCGCAGGTGCTGCAAGCGTACAGCTTCAATGCTGCAGTCCGCTCACGGACGGTCTCTTCGATAAAGCTGTCATGTCCAGCGGCTGCGGACTTGGCGGAATGCTTTCCGGAACTGAAGAAAAATCCGGCTCATTCTGGCAGTCTGTAATGGAAAAGTGCGGCTGCGAAACGCTTGAACAATTCCGCGCTCTGCCTGCGCAGCAGCTGTTTGAAGCATGGCAGAAGTACAAAAAAGAGATCAAGGGCGGAGGCTCTGCTGTGTTCCCGATTAAGGACGGTCACTTCTCCGTCGATGGCGGCAAGCCCAAGGACATTATTTACATGGCAGGCTCTAACAGCGAGGACATGGCTCCGCCCGTGCTTCACAGCATGACCCGCAAGTGGATATCACAGCGTACAAAACCCGGCTACACATGGTATTTCAACCGCCAGCTGCCCGGTGACAAAAACGGCGCATGGCATTCTGCTGATCTCTGGTATTGGTTCGGTACACTTCCCAACTGCTGGCGTCCCATGGAGCAGCAGGATTATGAGCTGAGCGACCAGATGACTGATTATCTGTGCTGTTTTGCCCGCAGCGGAAACCCCAACGAAAGCGGTGTGCATCCTGCGTGGATTCCCTCCGGTAAAGGCTCAAAGCGTGTGCTCGTGCTGGGCAGAAAAGGCACGGATATGAGAAAGCCCGGTCTTTTGCGAATGATATTTACCATGCTTACAAACAAAGCTGTAGGTGAATAATTCACTGCGCAATAGATTTTTCCGTCCCGCTTCCTTTTTGAAAAACCAACTGCGTTCTTACAATTATTTATATTGACAAGCATTTACAAGAACTGCTGCAGGACCAATGATCTGCGGCAGTTCTTTTTTTACTCACAAAGCCGGTAGACGATTTTTACCCGTCTGTAAAAGGCGTTGTATCCTATAGCTGCAAGATAAAAACACGAAATCACACAATGCTTTTCATAAACCGAAAGGAGAACCACCATGAACTTCTTCACAGTATTTATTCCTGCAGCTATGATCGCCGTCGGCATTTTCCTTTTTTGCTACACCAGAAAGACGTTCTCTGCAAACACACATCTGCAGCAGGCGCTGTTCTGCACCAGTCTTGTGCTGTTTGCAGGCGGATTTATTCTTGAGTTCCTTGTCTTTCCCGCTACTGCGATAGAGCTGATTCTGCGCAGCGTAGTAGTGCTCAACGCAATCGGCGCGGTGGTTTCCGCCGAAGTCGTATCCAGCACTGCCGGAAATTATTACAGCTGCTATGATAACACCGAGGCCATCTCTTTTAATGCCCGTGCAATAAAGGTCGCCTGCTCTGTAATGACTGTGGTTGTGGCTTCTGCTATTACCGCCCTTTAAGAAGACGATTCACATTTTTCAACTGTTTTGCGGGACGGCATGCGTCATCCCGTCAGATGCCGAGAATACACCCACAGCTTCCGGGTCTGAAGCAAAGATAGGCTCCGGCCATAGTGAAGCATCGAAAAATCACACCGTGACAGATCGTGACGGCGAGTATTTTGTGGAGACTGGTCCATGCACGATCTCCACGGTGTGAGCCTATCCGGCAAAATCAGCATTTAAGTTGCAATAATCAGCTTTTCTTGATACAATAATTTAACAGACGCTGGTGATTATTTTGAAAACACTTTATGTTTCCGCCGTATGCGGAGCAGGACTCAAACGGCAGAACAACGAGGACAACCTGTGCATAAACGACCTGTATCTGGATGAACAGGCAGTTGCTGCAACAAGGAAAAAAGCATTCGAATATGCAGCTGAATACCATGAGCCTCTTCTGGCTTCAGTATTTGACGGTATTGGCGGTGAGATGGCAGGAGAAGCAGCCGCAGCCATGGCTGCACGTGCTCTTTCATCTGACCCTGTATACCACACCGGGGAACTGCACACCCGCCTCAGGTCCATCACTTCAGCTCTGTGCTGTAAAGCAAGACAGCTTGGAACTTTGCGCATAGGCTGCACAGCCGCAATCCTCGCCATCTCAGGCGAAACAGCCACAGTTGTCAACATAGGAGACAGCCGGGTATACCGTCTGCGCAAAAACAGACTGGAACAGCTTTCTCACGATCAGTCGGAAGTGCAGGCATACATCGACGCAGGACTGATTTCAAAACGAAAAGCACGCCTGCACCCGCGGCGGCATCTGATCACCAATTTCCTCGGCTTGCCGGAAAACGATCTGGTATTTGAGAAGGCAAAAACACTCAGACTTCAATCCGGAGATGTTTTTCTCCTGTGCAGCGACGGGCTTACCGAATGCCTTGACGACAGAAAAATCCGCTCCATGCTGCGCTCCGGTTCTGCTCCTTTGGATCTTTACAACGAAGCAATGGCATATGGCGGGGTTGACAACACCACAATTATTCTGATAAGAGTTGAATAGAATGAGTCTTACAATGCAAATCAGACGCTCTCTGGAGCTGGGAGAATACAACGATCCTGCACAGGTGCGCAAACTGCTGAAAAGCGGAAGCTTTTCCTGCCTTGAATTCAAAGACGCTCTTTGGGCGGCTATAATCAATTCCTTTCCATGCCCGAAAGAGAAAGGCATCCCCGGCAATCTGACCGCTGCCAAACAACAGCTGTGGCAGCAGATGCGCGTTGGACGCCCCGATCTTCCGGCACATGATCTAATCATGGAATTCTGCCGGACATCCAACTTCTGCATGCAGTGCGCAAGCAAGAAGAGCGTGATTGACTTTTTTGTGAAGATCGGCTCCGGAAGCGCCGATACGGTGCGTCACCGGCTCACCAGTTGGCTGACCGGCAAAGTGAGCCGACTTGACCGGCAGACTTACATCCAGCTTTGTTTTGCGCTTGAAATGCGCGCTTATCCTGCCGGTAGCCCCCTTACCGACGAAGAAAAAGCGCGTGACGCCAACCGCTTCCTTTCCCTTTGCTGCAAGCAGCCTCCCCTCTACACCGCCAAGCCCGACGAAGCAGTATATTATTACTGCCTTGCAAACCCCGAAAAAAGAACCGGCAGTGAAAACTGGCTTTATGCCTGCAGGTTAATAGAAAGAGCATCCACTCAGTCGGTTGAAAGCACCGAAGACGACCTTTACACCATGTATGC
>JAZUOR010000364.1:0-4084 GCA_045604745.1 Acutalibacteraceae bacterium
TATTTTACGCAATTAGGCTCCGCGTTTTCTTTATAATCTACGCTGCTGCGCTTTGCAAGATGCATTTGTTGTCTGCCGTGTTATGGCTGTGTGATGTTACTGCTCCGGGCCGAGGCTGACCACGACCATGATAAAGGAATCGCGCTCCATGCTCGCGCCTACGGAGGTTCCGGTCAGGCGGATGATGGTTCCTGCGGGATAGGTGTCGCTGTATTCCTCGGTCTGGTTGCCCATGAGCAGGCCGTTGTTCTCCAGCAGGGTGTGAGCCTCACCGACCGACTTTCCGATGATGTCCGGAACCTTGCACATCTTGGAGCCGCTGCTGATGACCACGCCGATGGGAGTTCCCTGAGAAAGCTCGGTGTTTGCCGGAACGTTTTGGCTGATTATGGTTCCCTTGGGGTAGTCGTCGGAGAATTCCTTCTTCAGAACTATAAGGGAGAAGTGCATATATTCGTTTACCAGCTCAGGCGTCCACTCCTTGCCGACAAGCTGAGGAACCAGAGCCTTTTCCGAGGTGTTGATTATTATGTCGGTATCCGAAACATGGATTATTTCAAGCGTACGCTCGTCCTCTTTTGCTCCGCTGATCTCGGAACGGACAGACAGGAACACCGACACGGCGATGATGCCCAGCACAACGATGGTCAGGCAGGTGCTCAGCAGGGCGTACTGCCACTGGGAAAGGTTCATGTACCAGGGTGTGTTGTCGTCGGATCCGCTGTCATTTGCGGCGCTGTTCTGCTGGTTTCTGCGGTCGGAAAGATAGCCGCCTATTCTGCCGCCGAAATCCCTGACCGAACCGGCAACCTTTGAGCCGAAGGCGGCAACCCCGGAACTGCTTCCGGCGTGGTTGCTGACAGATGCACGCGGAGCTTCCTCGCGGCGGGGCTGGGGTGCGGCTGCCGGACGGCGTCCGGGGTACAGCTCGGCACGCAGCTCGGCAATGCTCTGGGTGCGCGTTTCGGAATCCACCTGCAGGCCGTTTGCAATGGCAGAGATGACGTGGGCGGGAATGGCTTCAGCCAGATCGCTTGAAACGTTGAGACGGGAATCTCTGGCGCGGGTAAGGGCGTCGGGCGGACGCTTGCCGGTCAGAGCGTAGAGCAGCACAGCACAAATGGAGTATACGTCGGTCCATTTGCCCTTTCGTGCGTCAAGGGAATACTGCTCAAGGGCGGCAAAGCCATCGTACATTTCGCCCTGAAGCTCGGTTTCGGCGATGCGGCTGTCGGGAACGCCGAAGTCGGTCAGCACCAACCGTCCGGAGTGGGACATGACAATGGACTCAGGGCTTATGCCAAAGTGAACAAGTCCGCTGTTGTGAGCCTCGGAAAGAGCGGAAAGAAGCGGAGAGAAAAGAGGCGCAGCTTCGTCCCAGGTCAGACGCTTGGCTCGGCGGATAAGCTCGGTCAGCGGCTTTCCCTCCAGATGCTCATACACAGCATAGGCTGTGTTGTTGTCCTCAAAATAGTTGATGACCGGAAGAATAGCAGGGGTATTGTTCAGCCGTGAAACGGCGCGGGTAATATCGGCAAAATCAGCCAGATAATCCTCGTACACAGCCTTTGCCCGGTCGCGCACGATGACCGTGTCGCTGCCCGTACGCCGTGTGCTTATGGTCTGGGGCAGATATTCGCGGATATCCACGCGGCGGCCGTTCTTGCGGTCAAAGGCGATGTAGGTCACGCCCTCTCCGGAAATGCGCAGATGGCGTCCGATCAGATAACGGTTGGCAAGTATTGTTCCGGGAGCAAGACAGGGCAGCACCTGAGGGGTACCCTCCACGTAACCGCAGTTGGGACACTCCTGCTGCTCTCCCTTTGGCATCATGCAGCCCAGACAGAGATTGCTGTTGTTCATTAAGGAAACACCTCCGTTCAGTGCCGTCAGATGCCGGAAAGGCAGCGGCACAAGGTTGGTCTGCCATAACCGGCAGACTCAGCCGCCTGAATTATAACACATTTTCTGCCATTAAACAATACACAACCGTACGCAAATTGCCGTCTGCTTCGACCGTATGCATGACGATGCCATATTTTGGTAGCAAAACAAAAATAAAACACAATATCTTGGTGCGTTCGTATTGACAACGGGTGCGCTGTTTAGCTATAATTTAACATAGCTGTACAAATTCGGAAGATCCGGAACAGGAGAATCAGGCCATGAAGCTTTATACATATTATAATAGAAGCAACACTACCGGCGTGCGGTGTTTCAGAGCGGTGCTCTGTCTGCTGCTTACCTTAATAATTGCTGCGGCGGTTGTGCCCGTGCAGGCATTTGCGGCGCAGCCTCCCGCTGCTATTGACGGCAATGCGGCCATTCTCGTTGACCCGCGTACGGAAACAGTGCTCTATGAGCAGAACGCCGATGTATCTGTGGCTCCCGCCAGCACAACCAAGATAATGACGGGATTGCTGGTCGTGGAGGCGGTTCAGCGCGGACAGATTTCAATGACCGATATGGTTGTCCTTACCGACGAGATAATGCACAACGTTCCCTCCGACGCCAGCCGCATAGGCAAAGCCATGGTGGTTGGAGAACAGGTAAGCGTGCGCGACCTGCTCAATATGGCGCTGATGGAGTCGGACTGCGTGGCCTGCGATATGCTGGCGGTGCATGTGTCCGGTTCGGTGGCAGCCTTCGTCAGCCAGATGAATCAAAGAGCTCAGCAGCTTGGCTGCAGAGATACAAACTTTGTCAACTGCCACGGCTATCCGCAGGATGGGCATACCTCCACTGCACGAAGCCTTTACCTTATTACTGCTGAAGCGTCAAAGCACCAGCTGTTCATGGATGCCTTCGGATGTCTCAAGTATACCGTTCCCGCAACCAATATGAGCGACAGCCGCACCATATACAGCACCGACAAGCTGCTCTATGATCCGGCTATCGTCACATCCACATACACTGTATATTTCAATGAACATGTAACCGGCGGTAAGACCGGCTATTCCAAGGCAAGCGGAAACTGTCTGGTTTCCACTGCCGAAAAGGACGGCATGCAGCTCATCAGCGTCATCACCGGCGTTGAAATGAAGTACCCCGACGACCAGACGGTGGTTGATGCGTTCACCGAGACCAGCCGCCTGCTTGCGTGGGGCTTTGACAATTTCACCTCCCACCGCATGGTGATAGAGGGAGAGACTATAAATACTGTCGCGGTTGAGAACGGCGTGCTTGAAAGCGTCGCCGCAATAAGCACAGAGGATATGTATGTCACGCTTGAAAAAGGACAGGCAAAGGAAAGCGTCCAGGTCACCTCAAGCCTGATGGCTGAAACAGTGCAGGCGCCGGTATCCTCAGGCGATGTCATGGGTACAGTGTCGCTGATGAAAGACGGAAAAGTGCTCGCATCGGCAGAACTTGTAGCAGGAGCGGACAATGCTGTGGCTCCCAAAGTGTTCCAGCCCAATGTACCTCTTATTATTATATTAAGTATCATAGTCGCTGCCGGAGCAGCTTACCTCGTTTACTATACCAATAAGAATAATATCCTTCTGGTAGATTATGCCCGTGAGAAACTGGGCGCAGGAAACACCCGTCCCCAGACCAGACCGGCAGCCAAAGCGCGTCCCGTATATGAAGAGGAAGAGGACGAAGAAGAAGAGACAGCGGACAATCCCTTTGAGGAACTGTTTGCAAGAAACCGAATGGAAGAATAAAGCACGCATTACCGGCATATACTATACGGCACCAATAACTTTCAAAAGAATTTTAGTCTCAAAAACCGCATAGGTATGCGGCTTTTGGATTAATTTAGAAAAAAATCAGATTTTTTTGAAAAAAGGTGTTGACAAACGGATAACCCTGTGGTATTATAGTCAAGCGCTCAAGAGAGCGGCCCAAAAAACCGGCTCTAAAGAGACGCACAGGACCTTGAAAATTAAACAACGTAACTTTAACGAGAACCCAAAATTCCTTTTATTAAGCGGTTCACGAAACCGCAAATTAGTCAGCAATGACTTGAGCTTCAAAGCTCTAAAAAAGGTTTTAACCCTTCGGGGTTGAGATACAATTTTTTAGAGAGTTTGATCCTGGCTCAGGACGAACGCTGGCGGCGTGCCTAACACATGCAAGT
>JAZUOR010000365.1:0-2781 GCA_045604745.1 Acutalibacteraceae bacterium
GACATGGCTACGATCCGACTTAAAAGCCCGCCCGTCCCAAGTCCCACTACGCCGTCCCCGGTCTGTACTTCTACGACAACCGCGTGGTTGAAATTGCCAAACAAGTACAGCCTTCCGCCCGGGGAGAGCTGGAAATTACCGCGTGCAGCATGTATTGCTCCACCGGTGCCACGGCGGAGGAAATCGCCATTTTCCAGTGTGCGGACGCCGAGACCGCCAAGGAAGTTGAGCTTGCTGCAAAGGCAAGGCTGGAAAGCCAGTCCGCCACATATGCATCTTATTCGCCGGAGGCAATACCGGAGATTGAAAACGCTGTTTTGCGTGTACGCGGCTGCTATGTGGCCTGCGTGGTATCCGGAGATGCCGCTTTGGCATCGTCCATTCTGGACAGGTATATGAAATAAACATTTGCCTATACGCGGGAGATCGGAAAAGATCTCCCGCTTTTGCTATTTGGCATATAAAAAAAGAAATTTACACACTGAGCGTCTTGCATTTTTTCGGAATCTCTTATATAATATCAGTATCTATGGACTTCGTGCCTCTATCTGTCATGCAGGTGACACGATGATATCATATAATGGCTTTTGAAAGGATTTGAAATCAATGAGTACAAAAGAAAACTTTTACCGGCTCATGAAGAACGACAGCCCGAAGTGGCTTGGCGATGCATGGGATTGCTTCTGCCAGGGTCCCGCAATGGGCCCGATCATCCTTGACCCCTATACCCTGACTTCCGGCCGCACCAATTACGGTGAGCGTATGAAGACCGACCGCTGGGGCATCATGTGGGATTGGCCGGAGGGCCAGCCCGGTGCTGTTCCGCTGCCGGATAAGCAGTACCGTGTGCTCAACGATGTGCACGAGTGGCGCGAGAAGCTCAACTTCGACAATGTCCTGCCGGATTTCGCGATGCCCTGGGATCTTCCCTACCAGATGAATCCCCCCTTCGACCGTGAGAACAAGATCCTCATGATGTCCGACTTTGCCGGCATGTTTGAGTTCTCTCACCTCGTTCTCGGCTTTGAAGAGGCGCTGATCGCCTACATGACCGAGCCGGAAGAGATGTATGCCTTGCTCGATGCTTACACCGATTGGAAGATCAAGGTCACCGGCGCTGTCATCGACCGTTATCAGCCCGACATGATCCACTCCCAGGACGACTGGGGCGACAAGCGCAGCATGTTCCTGCCCCCCGCTGTGTGGCGCGAGCTGGTCAGACCGCACACCGAGCGTTACTACAAGTTCCTCAAGAGCAAGGGCGTGCTGATTCAGCACCACAGTGACTGCGTCAACGATGCGGTTGCGGAAGATATGGTCGAGATGGGCATCGACATGTGGCAGGGCGTCATCCCGCAGAACGACATCCCCGGCGTCATCGAGCGCACCGAGGGCAAGCTCTGCATCATGGGCGGCTTTGACATGGGTCTTGTCGACCGTGCCGACATCAGCGCGGAAGATGTCGCTGCGTATGTCCGTCAGGTTATCGACACCTATATGCCGCTCGGCTCCTTCATCCCCGGCGCGACCAACGTAACGCCCGTGTTCCCGCACGTTGCCGCCGCGATGCACGACGAGCTCAACCGCTACGGCGCCATTTACGCCGAGAAGAATTTCTAATCCGGCACATCACTGCAGATAAAACTACACAATTAAAATTCTTTGAAAAAGGCTTACACATGTAAGCCTTTTTCATACAATAAAAATAGGTTTTACGAAAAAGGAGGACCTTTTCATGTTGACAAACCCCATCACCGAATCTGCCCTGGAATCCTGGTCCGAGGCTTATCGCAATGACCCCCAGCGCCTGCTGGCTACCGTTGCCCTTTCCAAGGCCAATCTTGCGGACGCAATCTACTCTGTGGGCGATGCTTTCGCCATGCAGCATAAGTTTTCCATTGACGTTCCCACTCTGCCCGTAACCGATCAGCAGCAGAGCGGCCGTTGCTGGCTCTTCGCCGCGACCAACGTGCTGCGTGAGCGCATTGCCAAGAAGCTGAATCTTGAGCAGTTCCAGCTTTCTCAGAGCTACCTTGCTTTCTGGGATAAGTTTGAGCGTATCAACTATTTCCTGGATTGCATTTTGGATACCGCAGACCTCCCCACCTCTGACCGCACCGTTTCCTTCATCCTCCAGTACGGCGTGCATGACGGCGGCCAGTGGGAAATGTTTGTCAACATCGTGCGCAAATACGGCGTGGTGCCGCGCGACGTGTACGGCGAGACCTATCAGTCCTGCCACACCATGTCCATGAATCACTACATCAACCGCAGCCTGAAGGCCTGCGCGGTGAAGCTGCGCGGCATGGTCGCCGCCGGTGCAAGCGAGGAAGAGATTCAGGCCGAGAAGAACGCCATGCTGCAGAAGTTCTATGGCTTCCTTTGCAGCTGCTACACCGAGCCGCCGAAGGCCTTCGACTTCGAGTATGTGGATAAGGACAAGGTCTTCCACGCCGAGCGTGGCATGACGCCGCAGAGCTTCTGCGAGGCCTATGTCGGCGATCTGCTTGACCACACCGTCAGCATCATCAACGCCCCGACGGAGGATAAGCCCTGGCACAAGACCTATACGGTGCGTTACCTGGGCAACGTGACGGGCGGCAACGGCGTAAAGCATCTGAATCTGCCCATGGATGAGTTCAAGGCTGCCATCCTGCGTCAGCTGCAGGACGGCAAAATCGTCTGGTTTGGCTCTGACGTTGCAAAGTTCGGTGAGCGTGAAATCGGCATTTGGGATGACAACTGCTTCAAAGCTTCCCTGATGACCGGTCTGGATCTTGA
>JAZUOR010000366.1:0-2914 GCA_045604745.1 Acutalibacteraceae bacterium
TCGGTGCTCTCATGCTTGCCGCCATGTTCATCATGGGCTACGTCATCGTGGGAAAGGCCTTCCGCTGGCTTTATAAGAAATCCATCGTCGACATGGACTATTCCCTGCCCGTTTCCGACGACACCCGCTTCTGCGGCGACCTGCTCGCCAGCCTGACCGCCAGCCTTGTGCCCCATCTGCTGGCAATAGTCATCGGTGCCGGACTTTACTGGTGCCTGCCCTTTGACGCCCTTGAGGCAGCTCCGGGCGAGTCTGCAGCGCTCTTCTCGGCGCTGATACAGCTGGCTTTCACCGGCTTTTTTGCCTGCTTCATGTTCATCGGCACCTGCCTGCTGGTCATGGCCCTGTGCGGACGCAACATTGAGGCAAGAATCATGCCTCTTGCCATGAACGGCGCAGTGCCCGTCATTCACGCCATTGTTATCTTTATGCTGGTGGCAGGAATGTACGGTCACCGCGGCGGCAGCAATTATGAATACCGCAGTCTGGCTGTGACCTCCCCCATCGGACTGCTTATCATGACCCTGATCAGTATGATCAACCACAGCGATTTCACCGAGGTCTTCCGCGCAGTCATGCTGCGTGCCGACGTGCTCATCCCCCTGCTGCTGGTCACTGCCGCAGTGTTTGCCGGCGCTTATTTCCTCATCCGCTTCCGCCGCGCCGAGCGTGTGGGCAGCCCCTATGCCTACCGTGCCGCCGGAGCGATCCTCCCCGGCATGCTGATCTACACCGTGGTAGCGCTTTTCATGATGTTCATCGACGGTGAGCTCACTGGTGTGCCCGCCAGTCAGATGGGCGGGGCCGTCTTTGCCATGATCGTTATGACCTTTGTTGTATTCGTCATTCTTGAAATGATAAGCGGCAAGGGCTTCAAAAAATTCCACGTCACCCTGCTCAAATACGGCGTAACCATGGCTGTTTCCATTGCGCTGTGCTGCATTCTTCTGTCCACCAACGGCGCGGCCTTTGCCCGTGTGGTGCCCGACACCGACAACGTGAAGGCAGCAAGCCTGCGTATGTACGGCAAGTACGACGGGGCCTTCCGAGCCAATCTGACCGACGAGAAGAGCATTGAAGTCATCACCGCTTTCCACAAAGAGCTGCCCAAGAGCGGAGACAACAACAACAGTAATTACTCCTTTACCGTTGACTACACCCTTGATTCCGACTTTGTAATCAGCCGCCGTTATACCCTGAGCGAAGATCAGTATTTTGACGCACTGAAAAAGGTGGTCACGCCGGAGGTCTATTACCAGACCAATTTCCAGGAAGAGCTTGAATACCTGCTGACCACCGGCGGCGACCGGCCCATCGACTACATTTACTCGGACAGCGACAGCGTGGAACCTACCGATATCACGCTGCAGGAGCTGGCTGACGCCTACCGTGCCGACTGCGAGCAGCTGACCTACGCTCTGCTGCTGGGCGACACCACCGTCAGGACAGACAGAATCGGTCTGTCCATCACAAAGGAGTACCAGAACCCCGACGGAACCTACACCCGCTACGGCGAGGGCGGCGAGTTTGAGGTGCAGTCGTGGCAGACAGAGACCGTCGCACTGCTGAAAAGCACCGGCCTTGATCTCTTTGACAACAACACCGACACCTGCCGCACCGCCTTTGCGGTCAAGCTGCCGCTGGATGACTTCAGCAACGGTCAATATGACCTCAACCCCGAAACACTGATAATCGCCGCTCTCAAGGATAAGCTGCCGGAGGAGGTACTGATATACCACGGCTATCAGGATTATCTTGAGGCATGGAAGAAATACGGCTCGGACTACGACTGGGACAGCCTTACCAACGACTCTTCCGCGTTCTATTATGAGACCTACCCGACCACCGGGTATTACGAATCAGCCTACGAAACCGCTCCGACAACGTCTCTGGCGTATTACGACACCTACGCCGAGGAGACCGTAGCCGTTGAGCTGTACCCCGGCTACGGCAGCGTTATCAACCCCAATTGGAAGCTTTACATGTTCCCTGCTGATAACGAGATTGTAAACAAGCTCAGCACCATGAGCAGTGACATTCTTCCGATCGATTACAGCAAGCCCGGTGATCCCAAGGAGTACGTCATCGCCGTGCTGTTCACCGACCTTTCCGCCGAGGGCATCGAAGCCGAGGGCAAGATCACCTACGAGCGCAGCATCCTCACCTTTGTCACACCTGAGAATTTCGACAAGGCAGAGAAGCTGCTTGAGAGCATCGCTTAATATGCCTCCGGATAATTGAAAAACAGCCGCCGCAGGAGCCTTTTTGTGCACCTGCGGCGGCTGTTTGCTCTGATTGACAGCGTCTTTGCCGGATGATATAATAATTTGTTGGTGTAACTACCGAAAGCAAGCATAACACAGAGGTTTTTCTTATGAAAAGACGACTGACAGCATTAATATGCTGTGTACTGACAATATTGGGCACCGTGTTTGCTCCGTCCGTCTTTGCCCAGGGCGAAGAGGACACCCCTGCAGAAGCCGTCCTTGAGGGGATAATCGCGTTCAGGCTTGCCGAATGCGGCGCTCAGGACATTCAGGGCTGGATAGACAGCGGTCTTGCCGACGGTGCCGGCATCACATCCGAAACATACATCATCGCTCTGCACCAGTCCGGAACGACTTATGACTATTCGTCCTACAGCCGCTCGCTGCTGAACTATCTTGCCCGGAAAAAAGTGAACAATCCCGTTTCACGCCAGAAGTATGCCCTTTCGCTTATGGCTGCCAACTGCCGCAGCGACTATATCACACAGACCGCAGATGACTCCATAGGTCAGCTTGGCGTGATGAGTCGGGTGTACGGGCTGCATCTGCTTTCCAACGGCGTTCAGTGCGGGCACACCTCCGCGCAGGACGAGGTGTCGGCTCTGCTGCAGCTGCGCCTTGCCGACGGCGGCTGGGCAGTGTCGGGC
>JAZUOR010000367.1:0-11492 GCA_045604745.1 Acutalibacteraceae bacterium
GGAGGAGATGTCGCCTACCAGGGGAACATCACCGGTCTCGGGGAACTTGGTGAAGCGGGTGCCGTAGATGGTGTTGTTGACGCAGATGTGGAAGTAGTCAGCATCGGGGGTAAATGTGGAGCTGTCGAGCTCGGGAATGTAAGAGAAGGTCTTATCCTTGCTGGAAGCAACGATGTTGGCCTCGCCGTAACGAGCAGCTTCCTTCTGAGCCTTGGTAGCCCACTGACCGGTGAGGACGAAGTCAGCCTTGCCGGACTTGTTCATCAGGTTGAGGGGAAGCATGGCGAACTGAAGATGTGCGCCGCCCTGCAGGAACAGTACCTTGTAGTTGTCGGGAATGTTCATCAGCTCGCGGAGCAGAGCCTCGCAGTTGTCAATGATGGCCTGATATTCCTTGGAACGGTGGCTCATTTCCATGGCCGACTGGCCGGAACCGTTGCATTCGAGCATCTCAGCGGCAGCGCGCTCAAGGACAGCCTCAGGCAGACAGGACGGACCTGCGGAAAAATTGTAAACTCTTGCCATGGTAATAATACCTCCGAAATTGTGTTTGATTTATTGCACACCTGAATGTGCGATTGTCTTCATTATATGAGTGCTGCCATCATTTGTCAACACTTATTTTTGCGATTGTTAAAATATTGACAATCAAAATCGGCAAAAACCTTGTGTTTTCACCGTCAATGCGTCAGTGGGTGGAAATATTGTTAAGTTTTTAACGTTCATCCGGCTGTATATACCGCTTGCTTCCAATAAACATTTGACAAACGCAGAGGAAAACAATATTATATAAGATAGTATGCCTGCGTGCTGAAGCCTGGGCATGATATTACATTTATACTAATTATACTATATGCGGCGCAGCTTTGCCGCATGACCGGAGGATCACCAATGAAAAACGCATTTACCCGCAAAATAGTTACTGCCGCAGCGGCACTGCTTGTTGTACTGTCGCTGAGCGGCTGCAGCATGTACGCTCCGCCTGAGGAGACTCCCGCCGATCCCTCTGCCGGCAATGTGGTAACGGCAGCCGACGTTTCGGCAACCGATGTCTCCGGTTCGGATGTTTCCGCATCGGATGTTGTGGTGCTGGACGATGCTACTCTGGCTGACAATGCTCTCAACGCCTACTTTGCCGCCATGAACAGCGGTGACGTGGACAGGCTGGTGGAACTTACTGCCGCCCCGCCCATGGTCAGCTTCCTTGAGTCCATCGGTACCGACGTTTCTTATCTGAGCACCAGCTTCCGCAGGACCATTGATTCCATGAAGGCGGTCAGCGGCGGCTATAATATCGTATGGGACTATACCGCGGCAGAAGCCTCCGAGGATGAAATGACTGCCATCAGAGCGGAGATCGACGCACTGAGTGCCGGAGCAGGCGAAAAGGTTGAGGCAGCCCGCGTCTACGAGGTAAGCCTGAAAGCCTACGCCGCCGACATGACCGTTATCAGCGGCTCTGATGTCAGCACTGCTGATGTCATCAGCTCTGTTGATGTTGTCAGCGGCTCTGATGCCGTCCAGGTCCTTGAAGAGTCGGAAAGCACCATGAACCTGTACAAGTACGGCGGTCAGTGGTACGTGATGTAAGCCGGGTCAGAGGGAATACCCGGACACATATTCAATTATAAGTGGAGGAAAGAATGATGAAAAAGATTTTTGCTTCGATTTTTGTGATTCTGTGTGCGGCTGTGATGCTGCTGGCATCCGGATGCAGCGATCCTGTGGATGACCATACTGCAGCGGCAGATGTGCTTGAGAATTATCTCAATGCATTCAACGCTCAGGATGCAAAGGCACTGGCTGACACCATGTACTGCGAGGCAAGGTATGAGTCCAGATCCAGAGAAGACCTGGAGGAGGAAATGCAGGGCAAAATCGACGCGATTGTGGAGCAGTACGGAGAGAACTACCGTTATGTTTTCGACCGTGACGATTTTGTTTACGGTGATGGCACTCAGAAGATGAACACACTGAACGAATTCCTTGGACTGTCGGATGCAGAGGTGAAGATTGACGCCGCAAAGGTGGTGTCGGTTGAACTGTATATGACAGACAGCGACGGGGCGAAGCATGGTCCCCAGATGTTCACCGTAATGGCCTATCGTTATGACGGAGAGTGGTATTTTTACGGTACGGTTGCCTGATATCCGGTGAGAGAAAGAAGCAGAGAAGTCTGACGGGCGTTGCGGTCAGCGATGCCTGACAAAAGCCACACATACACATATCAGATAAGGAGATCACCATGAAAAACGATTTCAGAACATACATAAAAATAGCCGCAGTAATAATGCTCTGCGTTATCGTTGGAATGTGCATTGCCGATGGCAGAAGCGAGGCTGTGTCCGGTTCGGATGCTGACGTTGTGAGCAGCACAGCGGTGCTGACCGCCAAGGATGCCGACGACGAGGCGGCAAAGGAAGTGCTGGTGAAGTATTTCACCGCTTTCAACACTCATAATCCTGAGATGATCGCCGACCTGCTTTGCTCCGAGCCCATGCAGGCACTTGGACAGGACAGAGCGGCAGTGGTGGAAAGAATGCAGACCGCCATTGACAACACCGCCGCACAGTACGGCGATAGCTTCTGCTTCAAGTTTGACAAGGCAGAGTTCGTGTGTGACGATCTGGGAGAAAATCTGCCCATACTCAATGACAGTGTGAGCCTGACCGATGCCCCTGTGCAGATCGACGCGCTGAAAGCCGTTACTGCCACCGTTCAGATAGTGAACAGCGAGGGTGTTGAAGGCCCTGAGGAAGCCGCTGCCATGATGGTCTATCGCTATAACGGTCAGTGGTATCTCTACGGATACGCAGGATAAAGTCATATCAAAAAAGAACAGAAGAGCTGCCGCGGATGTAAAATTCCACGGCAGCTCTGTGCAATTATGGAGGGCGAAAAACCGCATAACAAAGCCAATGCAACCGGAAGGTTACATTTTGAAATCGCAGCTTTATTGTCTTTTTTTCTCCCATCAGCTATGCTTTTGAAGGCTCACAGCCGAAATAGAAACAAGGAGTATAGAATCATGACCCTGGGAGACAAGCTTTCGCGGCTAAGAAAAGAAAACAATTTCACACAGGAGCAGCTTGCAGAAATATTGGGCGTATCCCGGCAGGCGGTCAGTCGCTGGGAGTCGGACGCGGCATTTCCCGAAACGGAAAAGCTCATCCGCATCAGTGACCTTTACGGCTGCTCACTGGACTATCTGCTCCGCAAGGATATGGACCACGACCGGCAGGAACAGCCTCAGTTACCTCCGCAGCAAAAGGATGCAGCAGATGCGCTGACGTTCACGCTGCGGCTCAGCGACGTGCGAGAGAAAAAGAGCGAGCGGCAGCTGTGGGGGATGCCCCTTTATCACGCGGGTAGGAAAGCCCGCGGAGTGATAGCGGTAGGCTTTGATGCTCAGGGCATTGTGGCAATAGGCTTCATGGCGCGAGGGATCATTTCCTTTGGGCTGCTGTCTGTTGGCGTGGTGTCCTTCGGGCTGCTGGCACTGGGCTTACTGGCGTTCGGTTCCTTTGCTTTCGGGCTTGCCGCCGCAGGTGCCATCGCCGCCGGAATAATCAGCGCCGGAGCCATCGCGTTGGGTGATTTCTCTGTCGGAGCACTAGCTATAGGCAAATACGCCGCGCTGGGTGACAGCGCCAGAGGTATGATAGCCATTGGAAAGACCGAAGCCACCGGAACGCTTTTTGAAAAAACGGGCGATCTATCTCTCCGGGAGCTCGAAAGGGTAAAAGAGCTGCTGGACGCAAATGTGCCTGCCCTGCTTGGCTGGGCAAAGGCGTTTTTCAAAAGCTGTATAGGATAAAACGGAGCGGCAGAGCAGGCCGCCCGACCGGGCAGAACACACTGGAACGCAGCCGGCTTATTACGGCTGCGTTTTACTATTGAAAGAACGTTGCTGCATATAGTATAATGAAACGTGAAAGCATTTGCGTCCGAAAACAGAAAGGGGATAAAGCCATGCTGTGCCGCCATTGCAGCGAGGAAATAACCGATATCAAGGAAAAGAGCGCGGTCTGCCCGTACTGCGGGAAGGCGCAGTTTGAACAAAATAACGATGACACCGAGTCGTCATTCATCGTGTCGGGCAAAGAATCTGTGCGCGTTTATTCGGTTCTGGCAGCAGCAGTCGTTGTTCTGATTGCTGCTGTTATATCCGCGGCCAACGATTTTCCTTTGTTTATCCGGCGCATACCGGGCAAGGATTTTATCGGCATATGGGTGGGCTGCTCGCTGCTGGCAATTGCGGCGGCCATCATCGCAGAGCTCATCGTTTGCAGCTGGGTATCGTCCAAGGCTGCAAAGTCTCTCGGAATGACCTATTCGGACAGTGACCTGATGCTTCTGCAGGGGTTTGACCGGTTCAGAATGAGCGGATACTACCTCCTCAAGGCAAAGCTTCATGGCATCATAAAATATTATTATATCAAGAAAGAAGACGGCACACTGACCAAGGATGTTCTTGTGAAGGCCAACAGCGACAAGCCGCAGGAAGAGATTGACGAATACTGCCGCAGCAACCCTCAGGTCAGGCGCATTGTTGACTATATAGTCAGAAACGAAGCGATCGACGGCAGCCGGACAACGGTGCAGGATGTAGTGTACAATGTCCGGCCGGACCCGGTCATACAGAGTGAGGGCGGCAGGTTTGTTCAAAGTATTATTGAACGCAAAAGAACCGCTTCCGATATAATTTTCTGGGGTGCGGTGTATGTCTGTGCGTATGCCGCCGTCACAAAGCTGATTATGGGATTGATCAACCAGAAGCCGGTGGAAAATCTTGTGTGCGCCATTATCTTTTCGGTTCTGATTCTGATACCGCTTGCTATTCTGCACACGGTGATAAAGAACCATGTTGCATCCGGAAGCTTAGTGAAGAAAATAATCAGGCACAAGTCGGCTGGCTATGAGCAGGCCGGAATTCTTTTCGACCACGGCAAGATAACAAACGACGAGCTGCCGCCAAAGGAGGCAGCGACTCTTCTGCGCAGTTACGTTCTTTATAGCTATGATCCCCAAAAATACACCGGAGTTCAGGCTGCCCTGCCCTTTGCCGGGGCGGTGTTCACATCGGTCGTGGCGGCTCAGGCTGCACAGGAAGCCATCAGCAAGGCCATGAGCAGATTGGATTCCGGTATGAGTGATACCGGTAACGGAGGATGCTCAGGGTGCAGCGGCTGCGGCGGAGGCTGCGGTGGATGTGGAGGCTGCGGCGGAGATTGATATGATGTGCCGAAGTGAAGATCGTCTGCTGCTTCAGTTTCATGTCACCGGAAGGTGCAATCTGCAGTGCCGGCACTGTTACCGCGTCGAGGGCGACGTGCAGCCCTTGTCTTTTAACGATGTGCTCACCGTTCTGAAGCAGTACAAAGAGCTGCTGGAGTATTATAATGAAAAGCGCGGAACAAGCCGAAAGGGACATGTCAACATCACAGGCGGCGAGCCGTTTATCCGCGAGGATATAGCCGACATACTGGAATATCTTGGCAGAAACAGAGACTGCTGCACGTATGGCGTTCTTTCGAACGGCTCCTTTCTTGACGAGCGGCTTATATCTGTGCTCAGGGATACTGACGCAAAGTTCGTGCAGCTGAGCATCGACGGAGACCGGAAAACTCACGACGCTCTGCGTGCGCAGGGCGATTATGACCGGGTGCTTGCCTCCGCACAGCTTCTGGAAAAAAGCGGAATACGTACGCTCATCAGCTTTACCGCAAATGCGGAAAACTACCGCTTTCTGCCGGCTGCAGCAAAGGAGTGCCGTGCAAAGGGGATAAGCAGGCTGTGGTCAGACCGGCTGGTGCCCATCGGCGGAGGTGAAGATATGAGCGCCCTTGCCATCGGTGCCGATAAGCTGGAGAGTTATCTCAATGCGCTGAAAAAAGCCCGCGGAGGAGCGCTTGTGCGCAGGATGCACCCCAAAACGGAAGTGACCATGAACCGTGCTCTGCAGTTTCAGGGCGGAGGGAAAATGTATGCCTGCGCTGCCGGAAACAGCCTCATTACGGTGGACGAATTCGGACGGGTAATGCCCTGCCGGCGTATGCCCATATACTGCGGCGATGTGTTCACATCCACGCTGAAAGCGATATACTGTGGCAGTGAGGTTTTTCGCCGTCTGCGGGGAATGCCGGTTCCCGACGAGTGCTCGGAGTGTGCATACAGCTATTACTGCCGCGGCGGAGCAAAGTGCCAGAGCTATGCGGTGTACGGCAGTTTTGAGCGTGCCGACCCAGGCTGTCCGTTTGCTGCGGGAAAATAAAGAAAAAGCCGCTTCCGGCACGTTACCGGAAGCGGCTTTGAAATTGTCGATCAATACTTGGTGGGATTGGCGGTGAGGTACTTCTTGACCATCAGAGCTACCTTGAAGACGATGGCGTGGTCGAACTCGCGCAGGTCGAGACCGGTCAGCTTCTTGATCTTCTCAAGACGATAGACCAGAGTGTTTCTGTGGACGAACAGCTTGCGGCTGGTCTCGGAAACATTCAGGTTGTTCTCAAAGAACTTCTGGATGGTGAACAGAGTTTCCTGATCGAGGCTTTCGATGGAGCCCTTCTTGAACACCTCGCGCAGAAACATCTCGCACAGGGTGGTGGGCAGCTGATAGATCAGGCGGGCAATGCCCAGATTCTCATAGCTGATGATGGTCTTTTCGGTGTCAAACACCTTGCCGACCTCCAGAGCGACCTGAGCGTCCTTGAAGGAGCGGGCAAGGTCCTTGATGCCGGTGACGGTGGTGCCGATACCTACGACGCAGTGGGTATAGAATTCGCTGGACAGGGTGTCCACGATGGAGCGGGACAGCTTTTCAAGATCCTTCACCTCGATGCCGGCGCGGATCTCCTTGACCAGAGCGATGTCGGTTTCGTTGATGTTGATGACGAAGTCCTTGGACTTGTCCGGGAACAGGTTCTGGACGATGTCAAAGGTGGTCATATCAGTGCGGGTGGTGATGCGGATGAGCAGCACGGCGCGGCTCACGTCGGCGTTGAAGTGGAGCTCACGTGCCTTGAGATAGATGTCACCGGGCAGAATGTTGTCAAGAATGACGTTCTTGATGAAGTTGCCGCGGTCGAACTTCTCGTCATAGTACTGCTTGATGGAATTGAGGGAGACGGCAAGGATGGCGGCGTAATTTGCAGCCAGATCGTCGGTGCCCTCAACAAAAACGGCGTACTCGGCATGGGGATGTCCGCCGAAAGGCTTGTAGCTGTAGCCGGCGGCGACAAAGGGTTCGGAACCGCAGATGAGATCGGCGGAGACGTTTTCACACACCTCGCCGCACAAGGTAAGATCGCTGCAGGCGATGGCTACGCCGGAATCATCGACAACGCCGATGGTGCGGTCGATGGTATCACGCATCTGATGGACTACGCCCTGAAACAGTCTGTTTGCCATAACCAATACTCCTTATCCGCCGAAATAAACCGGCTGTAAATTATCCTTGTTCTTCCTGACAGACGGTGCATGTACCACAGAAAAACCGACCGGCAGGGCCCTTTTACCAAGCAGCCGAAATACCCTGACTGCCCCTCTAAAACTTTTACTTATACATTCTATCTAAAATCAGCCGGTTTTGCAAGCCTTTTTTTCAGATTAACCGAATTATTTTTGTAATTTTACCCAAACAGCGGTACGGTTCTTGCATCTAACGGTCAAAAAATATCTCTTTCCACACAAATGGCAGCAGATACAAAGTCCTTGCAATTTCCTGCGGCTGTGGTATACTAAACATAACTACATGCTGAGAGGGGAACAGTGCATGGCGGCAAGAGCAAAAAGGATTGAGGCCGAGGTGCGTTCGGCTCAGGTCGTCCGGCTCAGAGCGCGCAAAAAGCCGGTGGTGGAAATCAAGGCAACTCCGGTCAAGCGTACCTTTTCCCGCTGTGATATGCCCGGAGGCGATTTTCTGATGACCTATTACTATATTGTAGATCACACCGGCAATTATGTGCCGGAGGATATCGAAAAGGCCACCCACTATGAACGCATCGTCTTTGACCGGGACGGCAATCCCATCGGCAGCACCATGGGACGGCTGCGGGACGGCGTGCGCTGGTAAGGAAACAACATATGATCTGATGGACTGCCGGATATTGTGCAGTCCATTAGTTTTTATTGTAAGGTATTGACCCGAACACCGTGTCGTGCCTTATGATAGAAACGAAAGGAGGGCGGCGTATGGAAAACATGACCATAACGGATGTGTCAAGAAATCTCGGAGTATCCGCAAGAATGCTCAGACATTATGAGAAATTGGGACTCATCCGCAGTTCCCGCAGAGAGGGATACGCCTACCGCGTCTATGACACTGAAGCTGTGGACAGGCTGAGGCAGATAATTCTGCTGCGCAAGCTGCGTATTCCGCTAAAATCCATCGGCGTGATACTGAACGACAGCGAACAGACGGGAGCACTGGCCGTGCTGCGTCAGAGTATAACGGAAACAGATGACGAAATGACTGCGCTGGGTACTATCCGGGATGTTCTCAGGATTTTAGTCGAGCGATTGGATAAAAGTATTGCCGACAGGGCGCACTTTGACATGCTCGGCGATGCCGAGCTTTCCAAGCTGGTACAGGCAATTGTCCCATCCGATAACACAATTAAGGAGCGATGTTCCATGGAAGAACTCAACAGGGCAGAAGAAATCATCAACCGCCTGCATGATCGCAACGTACGGCTGGTGTATCTGCCGCCGGTAACGGTAGCGGCTGTTCATACGGTCAGTACAACCCCGGAGTGGGACACCCTGCGGCTGGTAAGGCAATTCATCAACGAAAGCGGACTTGCGCGGCTCAAACCGGATTTCCGGCTGTTCGGCTTCAACAACGATGCCCCTGACTGCCACGGCTACGAGCACTGGATAACCATTCCGGAGGAAATGGAAGTGACTGCCCCATTTAAAAAGAAACGATTTGAGGGCGGCCTATACGGAGCGCACATGATACCCATGGGCGCTTTTGAAGAGTGGCGCTGGCTGTACGAATGGGCAGAGGCAAGTGAAGAATACGACATCGACTGGCGCGCTCCCGAAAGTATGATGGGCGGCATGCTTGAGGAGTCGCTAAATATCATCAACATTTACGACAACGATCCCGAAAACATCGAAAAACAGCTGCAGCTCGACCTGCTTATACCACTCAGAAGAAAAGGAGAATAAATCACACGACCCGTGCCGACGTAAATACTTGTCAGCACGGGTCATAGCTTTATATAATTACCGGTTTATCGGATTGGCTTTGAACGGTGTTGCTCCCTGCGACGGTATCTGCGGATGACCGGCTTTTCCAGTGCACGCTTGACCTTGAAGAAAGGCATATCCTCCAGCTGATAGGGCTCGGTGAGGATAGTATAGGCGCCAAGCAGATTGCCGCCCAGAATGTCGGTGAATATCTGGTCACCCACAACCGCGGCATTTTTTGGATTGATTCCAAGCTGCTCACAGGCGCGGCGGAATCCGGAGGGCAGAGGCTTTTTTCCTTCACTGACGAAGTCGAGGCCTATAAGACGGGCAAAGGGGGAGACTCTCTGCTCGGAATTGTTTGACACCACCACCAAGGCAAATCCCTCGGCCTTCATGCGTACGATCCATTCGGTAACGCCAGGTGCAGGGACGGGATTGTCGTGGGTGGTCATGGTGTTGTCGATATCCAGCAGCAGAGCGCTTATGCCAAGACCGCGCAGCAGCTCAGGCGTTATATCGGTCATTTTACCCAGCATGAGCCGGGGCAAAAAAAGCGGCATATTTCGACCTCCCGCTGTTATATCTCAAAGTCGATGCTGGCGCGGGAGATGCGCACCTTGCCCATGAAAACGCCGACTTCCTTGTGAGCGGGGTGAACGACATAGGCGTTCAGGCCGTCCATGTCGTCATACTCGGCGGTCAGCATGAGGTCGTAATTGTCGGAGCTGGCGGCGGGGTCATTGAGACGAACTTCCATGGAGCGCAGGGTGGGCACAACGCCCATCAGCTTTTCCAGCATGTCCTTTGCGATGGCTAGGTTTTCAGACTTGGTGCGTCCGTCGGCCTCATCGTGGAACCTGAACATAACAATATGACGAATCATGATATCTAAATCCTTTCAGAGGTGGAGTAATACAAAAAGAGCGTGCCGGGCTGAACCTGACACGCTCGTTTGGTTTGCCGTAACCGTCCGGCAGTCTCAGCCAAGTAAATTACTTATACTTGCGCTTACGAGCAGCTTCGGACTTCTTCTTGCGGCGGACAGAGGGCTTTTCATAGGCCTCTCTCTTGCGAACCTCCTGGATGACACCGGAGCGGGCGCAAGACTTCTTGAAACGTCTGAGTGCGCTCTCGAGAGATTCATTATCCTTGATTCTGATCTCTGAAGACATTAACTAATCCCTCCCTCCGCAAATGAAGAATACAAAAGAGCTGCGGCAGCCGCACACTCAATTGAAATGATTATAACCGCAATTCTTTGTCATGTCAAGACATTATTCCCGAATGATGGTGTGTTTTTTTTTTGTAAAACAGGGTATTGAGGCGGAGAAAGACGGATACAGCGCGAAAAAATGCACCTGCGGAGCGAAAAAACATTTCAGCATTAGGCCGGTAAGCATTATCCACGCGCCGGAAAGTTGATTTTTCGCTGTGATTGGGCTATAATTAAAATTGGACAAGTTCGCGGATGTTCTGCGGAGCTGTTATATTACATATCCGGAGGAATGAAAATGCAGCTGACTGTTCGTGGGCTGAGCAAGGCTTTTGGCAAAACACAGGCGCTGGACGGCGTTTCCTTTGCCGCCCGTTCCGGCAGTCCTCTGGGACTATTGGGACGCAACGGCGCGGGCAAAACTACAGCCATGCGTATTATTATGAATATATTCGAGCCGGACAGCGGCGAGGTGCTTCTGGACGGTGTGCCCATCAGCAAGGCGGGAGCCAGACTGGGCTATCTGCCGGAGGAGCGCGGGCTTTACGGCAGCATGACCGTTGGCGAGCAGCTGGTTTACTTTGCCCGTCTGCGGGGACTCAGCCGTTCCGCGGCAGAAAAGGCGGTCGATGACTGGCTGGAGCGGCTGGACATGGGAGAATACCGCCGCCGCAAGGTGGACACTCTTTCCAAGGGCAACCAGCAGCGCATACAGCTGGCGCTGGCCCTGATACACGACCCGGATGTGGTCATTCTGGACGAACCCTTCAGCGGGCTTGACCCGGTCAACGCTCTGCAGCTGAGGCAGGTGGTGTCCGAGGTGGCGGCAAGAGGCCGGTTGGTCATCTTTTCCTCCCACCAGATGAGCGCCGTGGAGGATTTCTGTGACGACATCGTTATATTGAAGAAGGGACGGGTGGTGCTGGACGATATGCTGTCCGATCTGCGTGCCCGAAGTCCGAAGAACCGCATACGCATCAGCCCGGACTCAACGGAGCTGATGGCAGCTTCAGAACAGTTCGGCAGCGTAGAGAAGTCAAAGGGCAAGTCGGATCGTAGCCATGTCGTTCTGTGAGCCAAG
>JAZUOR010000368.1:0-2924 GCA_045604745.1 Acutalibacteraceae bacterium
CGGAAGCCCATGCCGCGGCCCATGCCGCTCTCATAG
This sequence comes from Acutalibacteraceae bacterium, assembly GCA_045604745.1. Classification (GTDB taxonomy): domain Bacteria; phylum Bacillota; class Clostridia; order Oscillospirales; family Acutalibacteraceae; genus SIG598. Next base: position 37 of record JAZUOR010000368.1, read on the forward strand.
TAGCTGGCGCTGCGGCTCATGCAGAAGGTGACCATGCACTGATACTGGTTCCAGATGTTGACCATGCGGTTCATCTCGGCCTTGTCGCTCTCAACGGTGTAGATGTCGAGCAGCTCGTCCCAGTGGGCGCGCAGCTTGGCCATCTCGTCAGCGAAAGCAGCGTTGTCGGCGTACTTGGCAGTTACGCGCTCGGCATCGGTCTTGCGGATGACGCCGGGGGCGATGAACTTCTGGTCGCGGGGATTCTTTCCGTAACCGAGAACGAAGGTCATTTCCTTGCTCTCACCGGGCTGCAGGGTCATGTCGATTCTGTGGCAGGCGATGGGGAACCAGCCGCGGGCCAGAGAATTGCCGTTCTCGTTGTGAGCAACGCATACGGGGGAGGACCAGGTGTTCATGCGGCCCAGGAAAGTGTCACGGTCGGTGTCGTAACCGTTGGTTTCGGTGTTGACAGCGAAATATGCGTAATGATCGCGGCGCTCGCGATACTCGGTCTTGTGATAAATGATGCTGTCGCCGATCTCCATCTCGCCGATGTTGAGGTTACGCTGGAAGTTGGAGTTGTCGTCAACTGCATTCCACAGGCACCATTCGACAGCGCCGTAGAGGCTCAGTTCCTTGACCTCGTCGGAATTGTTGGTAAGAACAATGTTCCACAGCTCGCAGTTCTCGCCCATGGGGACGGTGCGGGTATCAACGGCGGTGAGGCCGTCCTTGGTGCTGTTGAACACGGTGTAGCCCATGCCGTGACGGCACTCGTAGCTGTCCAGCATAGTCTTGCAGGGCAGATAGGAGGGGCTCCAGGCGGCCTTATCCTTTTCCTTGATGTAGACAAAACGTCCGCCTACATCGCCGCCGGGCTGATTGTAACGATAGCGAATGATTCTCTGGAGCTTGGCGTCGCGGTAGAAGGTATAGCCGCCGCCGGTGTTGGAGATGATACCGAAGAAATCTTCGCTGCCCAGATAGTTGATCCAGGGAAGGGGAGTAAACGGCGTGGTTATGACATACTCGCGCGCCGCATCGTCAAAATGACCGTACTGCATTCTTTACACCTCATTGTAAGTTTTATAGAGGAATCCGGATATGTCTGAAAAAGCGGCAGACATACCCGATTTCAGACATTTTAATTGTACCTTTGAGACTGTCCTTTGTCAAGAGAAATCGGAAATTAGCGGCTGTTTTGCGCGGTTTCCGGACGCTTGAAAAGAGACATTGAAATGCCTGAAAATACGTCCGGAGAAAATGGGTCAGTCAGAGCAAATGCCGGTTGGAAAAGGCCATGAATCCTCACAAAAAATTAGTGAAAAAGGGTTTGAAAACCGTGTGTTGTATGATATAATAACAAATGCTGTGAAAAGGCGGCAAAAGGCCGCACCAACATTGGAAAGGGAGTTTTGAAAAATGAAGAAGTTCCTGGAAGAATTTAAGGCGTTTGCACTCAAGGGTAATGTACTGGATCTGTCGGTAGCCGTTATCATCGGTGCTGCATTTCAGGCGATTATCAACTCGGTTGTCAATGACCTCATCAACCCGCTGCTCAGTCTTGTGCTGAAAGCTGATTTCTCCGGCCTGTTCATCCCTCTGTCCAAGGAGATCACCGTGGTCAACGAGGCTGGAGAAGAGGTAGTCATGCAGACCGCCGGAATGACCCTTGCCGAGCTTGAGGCTCAGGGCGCAGGCGTTTTCAAGTACGGTTCCTTCATCAACGCAGTCATCAACTTCATCATCATGGCTCTGGTCATCTTCCTGCTGGTCAAGGGCATCAATAGGCTGTCCAGTCTGGGCAAGAAGAAGGAAGCGGCTGCACCCGCTGCTCCCACCACCAAGAAATGCCCCTTCTGCATGAGCGAGATCGACATCAACGCTACCCGCTGCCCCCACTGCACCAGCGAGCTGGACAGCGAAGGCAAGAAGAAAATTTTCAGCAAGAAGTAATTTGTTTCCGGTTTGCTGAAATAACAGAAATCAGATTATACATATTGCAATACGCAATGTAAATATAACAAAATGACCCTGCAAATTGCAGGATCGGAAAGGCTGAAACAACAATGAGCAATTCCAGAAAGAAGAATTACAAGAAGCGCAAGAATGCTGCTCACACCAAGGTGACCGAGCACGTGAATGTCCGTCAGGAGACCGAGCTGCAGAAGTTCATCAACGAGTGGCTGTGGCTGATTACTCTTGTGGTTATCGCCATTCTGCTTACCCTTACCATCGTTCTCATTCCCATGTGCAACGAGGGTGGAGCCTGCTATCATTGCGTAGAAGGCTGCTCGACCGAGGAAGAGGTTGTTGAGGAAGATGTCGTTTCCGAAAGCGATGCTCCTACCTACAACGAGCAGCTGCTTCCTCCTGAGAACGGCGAGGAGATCGCAGTCTTCGAGACCTCCATGGGCACCTTCAAAATCCGTCTGTTCCCCGAAAATGCACCCCAGACCGTAGCCAACTTCAAGGGCCTCATCGGCGAGGGATATTATGACGGCATTACCTTCCACCGTGTAATTCCCGGCTTTGTTGTTCAGGCAGGTGATCCCACCGGCACCGGCACCGGCGGCAAGACCTTTACCGGTTCCCTGCTTCCCGACGAGTATGACAACGGCCTCTATCACTTCAGATACGCTCTGTCCATGGCAAACACCGGCATGCCCAACAGCGGCAGCAGCCAGTTCTTCGTAGTTCAGTCTGACAGCGTATTTGCCGGCATGGATGAGACCGGAACCATCGCTTCCACCTACACTCCCGATCAGCTGATCGCCAACTTCGGTTATGATGTGGGCGTTGCACAGTATTACAACATGTACGGCGGCACTCCGATTCTTGACAACGAAGTCAAGTCTTTGATGGGTTCTCCCGCTCACACTGTATTCGGTCAGGTCTTTGAGGGC
>JAZUOR010000369.1:0-10705 GCA_045604745.1 Acutalibacteraceae bacterium
GGGGAGATCGTAAGACCGTTAGAAAAACCGCCTTTTCTGGTGATCATTGGTTCAGTAAAAGATCGGTTCGGACTTACCTGGGAGCTGATGTGCGATTACAAAGAAAATAACGAATAATTGGTGCAGGCACAAATTCCGGTATAAGAACATTAAAAGCGGTCACGTCAGTTGACCTCCAAAGGAGTAACAAAATGCGTTTAAGACCCTACAGAACATCAGATTTTGACCATATCTGCAGTTGGATAGATGACGAGCGCGCCCATATGCTGTGGTGCGGCGGGCGGCTGCCTTATCCGCTGACGGCGGAGGCGTTCAACAACACTCTTGCTGAATGCGCGCGGAACGGAGACTGCGGGCTGGTGCTTGCCGAAGACAATGGCGTACCTCTCGGATTCTGCATGCTTTCCATAAAGGATGCGGACAATTCAGGCTTTCTGCGCTTCATTGTCGTTGATAATTCACGCAGAGGTCAGGGGCTTGGCGGGCAAATGCTGGAAAGGGTAATCAGATTTGCCGGCGAGCTTGCCGGTGTGGACGAGCTGCGGCTGATCGTCTTTGATGCAAATCCTTCGGCTCAGAGGTGCTATGAAAAGGCAGGATTTGCTCTGGAAAGTGTCTTGCCGGATAGCACGAACTATGGCGGAGAGGTCTGGCAGCGCAGAATGATGGCAGCAAGAATCCGATAAATTAGTTAAAGTCACCGTGATTTGCAGAAGCAAAACGGTGACTTTTCTGTTTCAGAAATATTCGTTGAGCAAACCGGCGGCAAGCCAGAGGGTTAAAACAAGCAGCGAAAAATTGTTGCTTGTCTGCATCAGCAGCCACAGACTGGCAGCGGCAAGGGGAATAAGTGTGAAGAGTGATACAGAAAAGCTGATACGGTCAGCGATTTCCGGCTGAAGAAGACGGAGGAGAACGGCGCGCAGCAGCTGTCCTCCGTCAAGCGGTTCCACAGGAAGCAGATTGACTGCGCCTATACACAGATTTGCAGAGGCAAAGACCGAAAAAAAACGACTGCCAGCGGCAAGGGCTGCTGCAAAGGACAGCGCCGAGATAAAGAGATTGACTGCTGCACCTGCAATACAGACCGGGATCCATCCCTTGTAACCTCCGGGCAGGCTTGTTGTCATTCTCACACCGCATATGCCGACATTTACCCGAATCACTTGACCGTCCGGAACAAGCATGGTGGCAGCGATATGTCCGCATTCATGAAACACGGCTGCAAGAGCACCGCAGGCGGTGATGCTGTCCGGCTCAAGAATGAAGAAAGCTGCAAGCAGGGCAAAAAAGTAATAGCTTATGTCAAAGCGTATACCGCAGACACGAAAAGTCAAGAGTAGCTGTCTCCCAATATATATTCCGGGTCAAAGCGCTGTCCGTTATAGCGCAGTTCCACGTGCAGGTGAGGGCCTGTGGCAGTGCCGGTCTGACCGACCTCGGCAATAACGGTTCCCTTTGTGACTTTTTCACCGGGCTGAGCATGCAGAACGCTGCAATGCGCATAGAGCGTCTGCACGTTTTCGCCATGGTCGATGACTACAAAATTACCATATCCTGCTTCGTGTTCAGCCTTGGTGACTGTACCGTCAAGCATGGCGAAGATGGGAGTTCCTTCAGCTGCGGCAAGATCAAGTCCGCTGTGAAATGCGTACTTTCCGTTTACAGGGTGATCGCGAAATCCGAAATCAGAGGTGACAAAAGCGCTGTCCAGCGGCAGGTGAACGCTTTGGTTGAGAGAAAACGGGCTGAGATTCACATAAGCCGGTGCTGCAGGCTCTTGGATAATTGTTTGTGTCACGCTTACAGATTCCCGTTCGATGTCATCCGGCTCTGCGTCAGAAAGGGATATCACCGTCATCAGAGGGGCAGAGGCGTCCGAGAGAGAAACCGGAACTTCCGTTGTCTGGCGGTGGTTGCCGTGTGCAAGCAGAGCCCACATACAGAATGACAGAGTCATGAATGTGAAAACGGAGAGCACGATCAGAGTTTTTTTGATGTTCTTTGCACTTACTGTAGCATAAATCAATTTCTGCCACCTCCGACACAAGATATATGCCGTGGATGACCGGATAATTCCCAGAGGACAGATCAGCGGTAACGCCACAGCTTTCCGGCGATATGGATACGCCGAAGTATAGTCAGTATGCTGTTGAGTACAAAGCAGAGACCGGCAGCGCAGCACAATGCCTGAGTAAGCGAGAGCACAGGCAAAGTAAAATAGTCGGTGAGTATGTGCCATGCAATAACAGCCAGCAGGGAAATAATAACGCTGACCGGCAGGGTTGAAAGAAAGAGTCTTGGTGACGGAGACGGAAGTGAATTGCGGCGCAGCCGGGAAAACGCATAGCTTCCGGGAATTGTACCTATGCGGAACTGACGGTTGGCTATGCGGATGAATCGTTCGAGCGAAGCTGTGTCGTCTTTCAATGCTGTTTGTCGAACAGGCCCGAACAGCTGTGCGTCAACACGTACGAATTCGCCGTCGTCAGCGCTGGCGAGCTCGCCGTATCGGCATATGGAAGAAAGCTCCGGCTGACAGTCAAGAGCATTGGTGCGCTCTGCTGCAATGTTATGGGCACATATGCTGTTCATCCGTGAGCGGGAGATCTTTGCTGCGGCAAGCGAAATATAAAACGGGAAGACGCCGTGGCGTGAGTGATCTGCGGCAGGCAGAAGCATGAATGAGAGATATTCGACCGCGCGGCGTCTGGTGCGGCTGTAATGAGGAAAGCTGCCCTCAAAGCGAAGGGAACTGAGCAGATTGTCTACAGTCTGGCTGACTGCTCTGGCGGTTTTGTTTTCTGCATCGGTTCGCTGTGTGGAGCCGTCAAAACCGGAGGTCATTTCACAGAAGCGATCCGAAAGCTTCATAATGAGCGCACGGGCGCTGCCGTCGGCTATCTGCTGTTCATACTGAGCGGCAAAGCGGCGTATGTTCTTCACAGCGTCGTGCTCGTTGTCTTCAAAGCGTGCATCTCCCGATGACGCAAGCTGGTTTGAAAGCAGCTGACACCAGCTGTCATCGAGCAGCTTGCGCAGCTGCTGCATGGCGTATCTGTTGTCGAGGGAATCAAGGACCAGCTGTTCACTCTGCCATTGCTTTGAGCGCGGTTCGGTCAGCAAGCCGCCGCAGCCGGTTATCAGCCGTGCAGCGGGAAGCATGGCTGATTCTTCCGGGGAAAGACCTTCATCACCGAGAATGGAGTGTTTGCTGATGAGATTGGCACAGGTGCGGTCAATCAGCTCAGCGCGAGGAGTACCCAGTCTTGACAGCCGACCAGCGTAATCGCAGCATATCGTCCGCACCGATATTGATTTGCAGCTGAACACAACCTCATGCCATCCGTTGGGCTGCATGAGCCGCTCGCAGTAATCGCACTCGCAGAAGCATGTGTCAATGAGAAAGCGGAATTCGTATCTGCCGTCGGGCAGCAGCTGAGCTTCTGTGCTGAAGGCATAACCGGGCATAGGCAGCGGCGGGCATTCTTCTGCGGTTATGCAGCCCGTGAAATCAATATAGACACGTCCCCATTCTCTTTCGGGGTAGGAAACGGTGATTATGTCTCCATGCTGAGAAATTACCACTCTCTGGTTATTGAGCGCAAGACCTGTGCGTATGAACGAGGCTGTCTGCGGGTCAAATCCGGCTGCAGCGGTTTTGAGCCCGGCAACGCGGTTGACGCGATCATTTTCGTTTGTGCGTGAAATATCAAGAAGCCAGCTGAAAAAGGCTTTGATGTTCTCACTCCGGCAGCATTCTACAACAGAGCATTCTTCAGCGATATGCAGGACGTCGGCGGGGATGAATTCTCCTGGACAGAAACCAAGCCCGATGAGATCACGCAGCGAACTGTGTATCTCACGGGCAAGAGGGTAACGGACGTAGGCAGGTGTGTTTTCGGTGAGATGCTCCACGTCGGTGACAGAATAGTTGTTCAAACCGGAAAACGAACCTGATCGGGCAGCGAAAAAATGCTCCAGCCCGATAGCCTGACGATCGGTATGATTCATTGCTGTGCCTCTCAAAAAATATTAACCGTAGTATCTGATGCAGGAGATGACCCGCCCGATAACGCTGACGTTGCGTGTAATGATGGGCTCATAAAGATCGTTTTCCGGCTGCAGGCGGATAGCGTCGCCTTCGCGATAGATACGCTTGACGGTGGCTTCATCGTCGATCATGGCAATTACGATCTCACCGTCATAGGCTGCGGTCGGTGTTTTTTCGGCAATAATTATGTCGCCGTCAAGAATACCTGCGTTTATCATGCTTTCGCCGCGAACTCGCAGAGCGAAGAGCTGGCTGGCGTCATAATTGTCGCCGGGAAAAGGAATGTGTGCCACAACGTCTTCAAACGCATAGAGCGGCGAACCGGCCGCAACATGGCCGATAAGCGGAACCTGAGTGACCGGAGCTTCGTCGGCCAGTTTGATGTGGCGGTTGAGGCCGGATGCACGGGTAATATAACCGCCCTTTTCCAGTGCACAGAGATGGTTGTGCACCGAGGAGGTGGAGCGGATGCCGGTGGCTTCGCATATTTCGCGTACCGAAGGGGGAACGCCCTGCTTGATACGCTCCTTAAGGAAGTCAAGGACCTTCTGTTGGGACAATGTGAGCTCTTCAGACATGATTTACCTCCGAATAAATGCGTATGTGCGCATCATTGTGCTGATATTATAGCACATTAATGATAAAAAAGCAAACATTTGTTTGCATGAAATGCCACTTTTTATGTGCACAGAATGGAAAACATAATTATTTAAATTGTGTTCATAGCGGATTAACAAATTAACGATGTGATGAGGTATAATAATCATGCACCAGAGATGAATGACAATGGAGCCGCACCGGAGTCATTTGTTGCGGTGTTTGTTACCTCCTCAGTATTTTTCTTTTTCCCCTTTGGTTTATCCTTAAGTTTTAAGAGCCCCGGACAGCCGCAAGTCCGGGGCTCTTGAATTTTTATGTCTTGCCGCTTCGTCTTTCGGCAGCACAGCTGACAGTCAGGGTGATTTCCATTCTGCGGTAGATGTTGTCCCAGTCATCTCCTGCGGTCCGATACCAGACTCCGGCAGACTGACGTGCTTCATTTTCAAGTCCGGTCAATGCAGAGCCGCAGGTCCGGCTGAGTGTGATCAATCTGCTGAGCTGCTGATATAGGGATTTTGAAAGAGCGCTGTTATCCGGTGGTAAAGCATCTGCGCCGCCGTTCTCTATGAGCAGGCATTCGGTTTTCAGGTCGATATAACCTCGGCAGGGATTACCCTGTTCAAAGCGAAGGCTGCAGTCGGAATAGGTTATATCGTAGTAATACATGTTTCCGTCATAATCGGTACAGGTTATCAGTCCCGATGTCTGTCTGTCGATGAACAGACGTGCCAGTTCGGCATCGTCGCGGTCAAGTATGCCGCCAAGTCCGTCGCGGTTGTACACTGCCAGCCCACTGAGCTCAACACTGGCCGGACCTGCCGCATCTGAGCCGGAGGTTTTTGCCGATTCCTCTCCTAAATCAAGTACGTACAGACAAAAGCCGGTATTGTGCTCCACAGCACCGCTCAGTCTGCCGAGCGTCATTATTCCGCTGCGGCATCTGGAATCATCAAGCCGTTCGAGAGCAGACGCGGCAGCGGAAGCTATACTTCCGCTGAACGGCGCAGAAAAGAACTCCTCTGCCGAACATTCAAGTGCCATCAGGGAACTCTGCCTGCGAACCGTAGGCTCGCGCAAAAGAAAATCAAGCATCACCGGAAGATCATCTTCAACTGCGCTGCTTCCGATTGCGGTGCAGCCAAGATGCTCAAAGCTTATTTCACGCGACGTGCCCTGCTCCATACGCCTGACAGCATCGGCCATTGAATCACTGTCAATCGTAACGCATCTGTACTCAACATTATTCTCGCTGATAGCAGTGTCGGAGCCTGCGGGAACAGCGTTGTAGAACGAAAATGAGTAGCCGTCGCCGCTGCGGTCGATACCCACGCCGGTGACAAATACGGTGCGGTTGATATCGACGGCATCGGTGCCGCCGGAAAGCAGAGTAAGAATTATGAGCAAAAATACGGGGATCAGCCATTTTTTATTCATGAGCATCGCCCTTTCGGTGTTTTATCAGTGCGGACAGAGCCATAACAGGTGACAGTAACAGCGTTATAATGGTCAGGCCGATTCCACTCACTGCCTGTATCAGAGCCGAAACAGAGGGATTGCCTGAAAATTGGGCGGCAAGAAATATTATCGGCAGAAGAAACGGAAGTATCCTGCCGGGTCGTTCTGTACAAAAGACAGAGGAGAGAGCAGCTGCCGAACAAAAGGTCAGTATGGAAATCTGAATAATGGATGCCGTCAGACTTGCGCACAGCAAAGGAAAGTCAAACCGTTCGGTAAGCTCTATTGTGTCGGAGTTTATCTGGCGTGAGGCTTCGATAAGCGGGAACTGTTCGGAAGCAAATCCGCCCATGCCGATCGTACCGACGGTGACAAAAACCAGCAGAGTAAGCGAAGCGGCACACACCAGAGGTGCGGCTGCAGCGCCTTTTACAGGTTTGCTGTGCTTTGAATCGCTATCAAGGAAAAACAGCAGGCACTCCGTTCCGACGGCGGTCAGTGCGGCGGGTACCAGGGCTTTGGAAAAATCATTGCCGGCAGGCTGAGAAAGCATGCGCAGCTCGCCCCAGTCGGCGCCGGCAAGTCCGAATCCGATGAAAATTATGAGAACAGCAGAGATGAGAAGTGTGAAGATAACAGCGGAACCGGCAATGCGTCTGTGTCCGGGCATAAGCGCAAAACATGCGGTTGCAAGTATAACAAGCATAACGGCAAAGCTGGAGGTGGTTTCCAGCAGATAAAGAGCCACAGCGTCGGCCTGTACCGATAGTGTGACAGACACGCGAAGTGCGAGCAGCACACCGAGGAGAAAAAGAAATATACGTGCAAGAGGAGTTCCGAGAGTGCTCTTCATCAGCTGATAATGCCCGTCGGCGCCGGTTCGCACAAATGCATGTCCTACAAAAAGCGCGCAGAGAGAACGCAAAGCAAAAAAGCCCGCACACAGCCACAGATATGCAGACGAAAGTCCGTCGTAGCCATATATGAACAGCCCGGACATAGAAGACATGACACACAGCGAGAATATATGAAACGGGCGATTAATTGTCATGTTATTCATTGCTCTTCCTCCCGTTATTCATTCGCACGCGGTCAAGCGGGTCGAGCCATACCGGACGTCTGGTCCGCGAACGTGCTGACTGTTCGATCAGGCTGACTTCCGCGGCCTTCGGGTGGAAAGGGTAAAAGGGAGCGGCAAAATCAACTCCGAAGGAACGAACTGAAACTATAGTACTTATCCATATGACAATGCCGCATACAAGTCCGAGCAGCCCAAGTACAGCCGAAAGTCCGAGAAGCAGGTATTTTATCAGTCTGTAGGATGAGGCAAGGGGATAGGAGGGAATGACAAAGCCGGCCATGGTGGAGATGCCGATTATCACGATAAGAAAAGGACTTACCAGCCCTGCACTTATAGCGGCGTCCCCGATGATTATGCCTCCGACGATGGACAGCGCGGTACTGATGTTTTTGGGCATGCGTATGCTTGCTTCCCGCAGCAGCTCAAGAGCAAATTCGATTATCAGAACCTCCACAGCCGCGGAAAACGGTACATTCAGCCTGTTTATGGCGGTTATCAGCAGAAGCGGAGTGGGCAGCATTCCAGGATGAAAGGAAACAATCGCAACGTACAATGCCGGAGCAACTACGGCTATGACCGATGCGCTCCACCTGAGCAGCCGCACAAAAGTAGCAAAGCTCCAGCGCTGATAGTTGTCTTCTGCTGCGTGCATCAGACGGGAGAGAGTTGCAGGTATCAGAAGGACATACGGGCTGCCGTTCACGATAATAGCCACACGTCCTGCGCACAGCTCTGCTGCCGCCACATCAGGCAGTTCGGTTCCGTCAATCTGTGGAAATAAAGCGCTGGGTTCGTCCTCAAGCAGCTGTTCCAGCTCACCGGAATCGTTTATTATGTCGATATCTACAGCGTTCAGCCTCCGGCGGGTCTCGCTGATAAGCTCCGGAGAGGTTATGCCGCGCACGTAGCACAGAGCTGTAACGGTGTTTGAATGGCGACCGATCTTTACAGGCTCCATAACAAGGTTAGGGTCGGCAAGACGGCGGCGTATGAGCGCTGTATTATGCCGGAGATTTTCAATAAAGGATTCGTGAGGGCCGCGTACAGAGCCTCCCATGGGGCTGTCGCTGACCGAACGCGAGGTAATGGCACGGTAGCCGCACACCAGCACCTTTGGTTCGTTTTCCACAATGACCATAACGTCTCCCGAAAGAGCTGAAATATATCCGTCGGAAAGGCTGTCGGTAAGAGACATTTCGGAGGATGCAAATTGCTGCTCAATGCCGTCCTGAGTGACAAATTTGTTCTGTCCGGAGTTTCCTGCGAAACGGCGGGAGGCCATTATGACGCTCATTTCAAGTATCTGCTTGCTGCACATGCCGTCAACAGCAACAGTTGCGGCTCTGCGTCCGTCGGACAGTACGAATTCACGGATGAGTACGTCGACGTTTTTACCCTTGAGCCGTGCGCAGTAGGCAAGATTCTTCTCGAACCCGTCACTGCCGGTAAAAACTGACTGTCCTCTGCCCGGAGCGTTGTCGAATACTGACTTGTTATCCATCGGTTCACCTCAGTCTGGGACATAATGCATGCCATACGGTTGTTTACCGTATAAGCATTTGCTGTCAGCAGTAAAATTATACCTTGGATCCAAAAGAGCTATTTTTTCAAAAATAAGATTCTTTCTCTTTATTTTGGTGAGTGGATGGTATATAATAGTAAGGCCTTTAAAAATATCCGGCCGAAAGGCCCGAAACGGAGGAAAATATGGCAACGACTTTCAACGTGCCTCTTTCGCGGATTATCAAGGAAATGTCACTGGATCAGGTGCTTATGCCCAACGATCCCGATACCATACTGGTCGAGTCCAACGAGGTCAACCGACCGGGCGTTGAGCTGACCGGATTCTTCAAGTTTTACGATAACCGCCGCATACTCGTTTTCGGCAACACCGAAATGGCTTACATAAGCGGAAAAACGGACGCTGAACGGGGAAGGATAGTGGAAGACCTTCTGTCCAAGGGCACTCCGGCACTGGTTATGTGCCGCAGCTTTGAGCCGACCGAGGAAATGATGGAAGCCGCCAAACGCTATTCCATTCCTATCCTGCGTTCAAATGATTCCACTTCGAGCTTCATTTCCAGTCTGGTTGCCTTTCTGAATGTTGAACTGGCGCCGAGAATTACCCGACACGGTGTTCTGGTTGAGGTCTACGGCGAAGGCATCCTTCTTGTTGGCGACAGCGGTGTAGGTAAGAGTGAGACAGCCATTGAGCTTGTAAAGCGCGGTCACCGTCTTATTGCCGACGATGCCGTTGAGCTCAGAAAGGTTTCAAACAAGACCATCGTTGGCTCGTCTCCCGAAAATATCCGTCACTTCATCGAGCTGCGCGGTGTCGGCATTATCAATGCCAGACGCATCTTTGGTATGGGTGCGGTCAAGCTGACGGAAAAGGTCGATATGGTCGTCAACCTTGAGGTCTGGGATCCCGACAAGGTATATGACCGCATGGGACTCACCGAGGAATACGTTGATATCCTGGGAATAAAGATTAATACTACTACCATTCCTGTGAAGCCCGGACGAAATCTCGCCATCATCATTGAGGTAGCGGCGATGAACAACCGTCAGAAAAAGCTTGGCTACAATGCAGCACAGGAGCTCATGCATAACCTTGGCATCGACATGGGAATGCAGCCGCCGGTGCAGGTCAAGGCAGAATGGGACAGCTTCAATTGATTTAGTATTTCAGAATAATAAAACATACGGAGGATTATTGTTATGTACACTATTGGAATTGACCTTGGCGGCACCGGCATTCAGGCAGGCGTCGTCAATGAAAACAACGAAATTATCGGACGCGGTGAGCGTCCCACTGCCATGCCCCGTCCCGCTGATGCGATAATGGACGATGCAGCAGAGGCCTGCCGTGAGGCCGTTGAAAAAGCCGGACTGACCATGGACGACATCGATTCCATCGGCATCGGTTCTCCCGGTACTGCCAACGCAAATACCGGCATTATTGAGTTTGCAGGCAACCTCGGCATGAAACAGTATCCTATGGCTCAGGCTCTTACAGAACGCCTCGGTAAGCCTGTCTATATTGCCAATGATGCCGACTCGGCAGCATATGGAGAGGTCATCGCAGGCGCTGCAAAGGGTCACGACAATGTTGTGTGCATCACTCTGGGTACCGGTGTCGGCGGCGGAGTCATTATTGACGGCAAGATCATTACCGGCTTCAACTGCGCAGGCGGTGAGCTGGGTCACACTGTAATCGTGGAAAACGGCCTTCCCTGTAACTGCGGACGCAGCGGCTGCTGGGAAAAGTATGCCTCTGCCACTGCTCTTATCAGCCAGACCCGTGAGGCTATGGAAAAGGATCCCGGCAGTGCCATGTGGCAGATTGCTGAAGGCGATCTTGATCGCGTCAACGGCAAGACTGCCTTTGACGGCATGCGTGCCGGCGACAAGACTGCCTGTGAAGTAGTTGACAGATATGTCTATCATATTGCCTGCGGTCTTATCAACGTAATCAATGTCTTCCAGCCTGCTATCCTCTGCATCGGCGGTGG
>JAZUOR010000370.1:0-3381 GCA_045604745.1 Acutalibacteraceae bacterium
GACTGATTGAGAATATCATATCCGAAGCGTGTCAGAGCCGCTCTTCCATAGGATATCACATCGTGATACGCCGGAATTCCCGAATCACGCAGCAGGCGGTTTCCGCCGATGCCGAGGTTGAGCAGGGCAGTCTGCGGTCTGCTCTGAGCTATTTTTCTGCGCAGCGGAGCCGTCCACAGCTCCATGGCGGTTATGGAATCTCCGAAGGCGGCTATGGAGCAGGCACCTGCATCTTCCGTTTCCGCCTCAATGCGGGCATAGCTGCACAGCGGCTGTGCAGCACCGTTCGCCTCTAAGCCGCTGCCGCACAGGTCACCTGTCTCAGTACAGCAGCCAAGGGCAGTCAGCGTCACGGAGCGTCCTTCAGCGCAGTACATTCGCAGCGTGATGGTTTCTCCTGCCTCTGCATGCAGAGGCACAGGATCGGACGTCACCTCACCATCTGACGGAACGGCAACCTCTTCCCTGCCTCCGAAGGTGACCGGGCACGTGATGCCTTTTGCCGACAGGGTAATGCGGCTGTATGCTACCGGTTCTTTATTCATCCGCTCGGTCAGCACCAGCCGCACACGTTCTGCGCTGATCCCCACAGGAATATCACACTGCTGGGTACGTCCGGAAACAGGCGGCATCGCATCCGGACAGGCTTCAAACTGAGCGGCGGCATGAGCCGACACCCAGCGTTTTCCGATTGTATTATTCATTGGCGGCACCTCATTATTTCTTCACAGCATTACAGCCCGCCGGAGCTCCGACAGGCTGTGACCGGTTATATTATTGTGCATCCGCATCTGAAACGGCATCGCTTTCGGAAACGACGTCACTTTCAGAAACTTCGGGCGCTTCGGGAGCCACATAGCCCTCCTCGACCAGATCCTCAATGATCTCAACCGCCTTCATTATGTGAGGATCATCCTCGGCAGCCAGCAGATAAATATTGCTCTTCTGATACGAGGACAGCTCGATGGACACATCGGGCACTATAACGCCGTCAGCAACCGCGCGTCCGGAGGTGGTGCGCCATGAGCCGGTCGTCAGCCGGAGTGCCGAACCGTCACTGAGTCCGAAATCCTCCTGCACAGTCATGTGACCGTAGGTGGATAACCCCACAAGCTTGTGACCGCAGTCGGCACAGGCGGAGGCAAAGAGCTCAGAGGCTCCGCCTGTCTTTTCGTTGATGAGCACGCACACGGGCATATCCACCGAATCGGCATCCGACATGCGCAGCACGCGCTCTTCCCCGGTGCGGTCGGTGGTAATCATCAGTCGGCAGGCGGGCAGCAGAGTATCGAGAACGTCGCAGGCATATTCATAACTGCCGCCGCTGTTGTCGCGAAGATCGATTATCAGGCCGGTTGCGTTGCTCTGACGCAGCTTGTTGACTGCGTTGTTGAACTGGTCGGGCGTGGTTGCGTTGAAGTCGTTGATGCTGATGTAGCCGATGTCGTTGATGGTGCGATATTCCACGCTGACAGTGCTGTACCACGACTTGGTTATCTGGAAGCTTTTGCCCTCACGCTCGATGGTGATCTCCACGGTGGAGGCATCGTTCATTGAGGCAATGGCATTGTCATAGCCCAACGCCAGAACGGTGACACCGGACACGCGGGTAATCACATCGCCCTTGACCAGACCGGCCTTTGCCGCCGGAGAGCCTGAAACGACGCGGTTGACCTGAATGTTTCCGCCCGTAGATCTGGAAACATTGACTCCAAGGCCAAAATCGCTTCCGCCGTTGCGGCTGGTTTCAAGATCCCAGTCCTCAGCCGAGAAATACTCGCAGAATTCGTCGTTAAGACCATCCACATAGCCTGCGGCAAGTCCTTCGCGCACCGAGTCATCCACAACCTCACCGCTGAACTGCTGGCGTATCTTGTTGTCAATCTCATTGAGCAGCTCATTGATAGCCTGACGCTCGGTAATGGCACTCATGCGGCTCTCGAAGGCATTCATAGCCATGGTATAGGTAAAGGTTATGGCTATAGCCACCACCACTGCCATAATTGATATGGCAATACCCACCGATATTTTTTTATTCATCTGGATATCCTTTCGCATTGCGTGATATGGGGCAATTATACCACTGCCGCCACCGCGTATTATAGCACAGCTTGTACTCTGACGCAAGTGCACGGCTCACCGCTGCGGTCCTCGCGCTATTTCGTTCCCATGGAGCGTCTGCCGGTGGTCTTTTCTCCCAGCCTGTCTGCCCAGCGTTCGGTAAAGAAGGAGTAGTAGGACACGTTGTTCTTTTTTCGATGGTGCTGACACGCCGGCAGATTGCACCACACCGCTGACGGCAGCGCCATTGCCGGCAGATACAGCGGTCCGAGAATCAGCGACTGGATAGTGTGACCGTACTCATGCACCAGCAGCCGTCTGTACCGTTCCCTGCGGCAGGAGCGCTTTGACATGTATTCAGGCGCAGTCATGAAGATAAACATGCCGATGGACGCACTGGTGCGGCGGCTCCATTCGGTTACTATTGAGCCCTTATAGGCGTAATGCCTGTTTTTTATGAGCACCAGAAAAATGACAAAGCCGGCAAACGACTGCAGGATGCCCCACGTGCACTGACACAATCTGTAGAGAACAGTTTTCATACGCATTACTCCCGTTTATGCTTCTATAGCTCACATCTGCTGCCTACGCCTGTCGGAGGTCAGCGCATGACAGCCTTGTGCGCTGACTCAAGCCAATTATACAACCCCTTTGCTGCGCTTTCAACCGGCACACAGAAATATACGCAACGCTCCTGTTCCTCGACCTTCAGAATATGGCGCACTGAAAAAAATAATCCGAAAAACGAAAATAAATGTTGACAGACGTAATCCCGTGTGCTATAATTTCTTAGCAATCTGATAAGCGAGTGTGCTGGAACTGGCAGACAGGCACGTTTGAGGGGCGTGTGTCCACCGACGTACGGGTTCAAGTCCCGTCACTCGCACCATTTCGAGTGTTCATAACGTATCTGAGTGGTACGATATGAACACTCGATTTTTATTTGATGATTATTCTTGTGTGAGCAGGCTTTAGGTCTGCTCTTTTTTTGTTATGCCGAAGCATTGTTCGGGATATACTCGATCTCCACGCCCTGCCGCACACCGGCGATATAGTTTCGCTCAAAGGTAGCCTGCGGAATCTCAATATACCCGATGAAGCGATAGTGAATTTTGATTCGCTGGGTACGATTTTTGCCTCTGCCCTCAATGTGGTAGACGTCAATGTGGTCAATCAGCTCACGAAGCAGCGGAGCTGTTATCATCTTCATTTCCATGAACTTACGCACAGCAGAGACAAACTGCTCCTGACCTCGCTGAATACTGCCGAGATTGTCGAGTGCTTCTCTCGTTGTGCGTATCTTCTCTTTCAGCTCCATAC
>JAZUOR010000371.1:0-4741 GCA_045604745.1 Acutalibacteraceae bacterium
AACACCTGCATGGGTTGGCCGCCGGTGGCAGCAGGGGTGACGCTGGAATAGAACATGCCGATGATGGATACCAGCAGGGTGGAACGGAATTTGATTTTTACGTTCTGCTGCCGGAAAAAAACATGCACGCCCAGCGCTTCAAATATTAAAAAAAAGCCATAGGAAACAACGGCTGCCCCGATCCAGTTTAGATCACTGCTGATGAGGGCAACCCAGGCATCGCCGATATCGCCATTGGCAGCGCCCAGATAAATCACAATGCCAATGGTCAGAAAAATCACCAATGCGTTCAATATATTGCTGCGGGTTTGTTTGGTGATCTTGGCCAAATAAACATCCTCGGATTTCTGAATATTTCGGAAGGATATAATCCACCAATAAACAGTATAGCATAAATGAGCGCTGTTTGTCACCTTTTTTTCCAATTCCTACATTAAAAAATGGTTAAGATTTGCGCATGGGCATTATTTAAGGGAAAGATATGAAGGATTAAGAAAATCCGGATTGACATACATGGCATAAAATGATATATTTTTGTTTAGCGGAACATTTGCTTCCATTTATAGTAAAGGAGAATGCAATATGGCATATTTACTGGGTATTGATATCGGCACTTCCGGTACCAAAACGGTTCTTTTCGATGAAAAAGGCAACGGTCTTGCTTCCTATACCGGCGAGTACGGCATGCAGCAGCCCAAGAACGGCTGGGCGGAACAGCATCCTGAAGATTGGTGGGAAGCCGTTGTGGACGGCATCCGTGCGGTGCTGGGCAAGAGCGGTGTGGACGCCGCTGAAATTGCCGGTATCGGTCTTTCCGGCCAGATGCACGGCCTGACCATGCTGGACAAGGATAACAAGGTGCTGCGTCCCGCCATCATCTGGTGCGACCAGCGTACGGCTCAGGAATGTGCCGAAATCGAAGCGCTGATGGGCGGCCGTGACCGGCTCATCGCCATCACCGCCAACCCCGCTCTCACCGGTTTCACCGCCGGCAAAATCCGCTGGGTCCAGAAGCATGAACCTGAAATCTACGAAAAGTGCGCCCACATCCTGCTGCCCAAGGACTATATCCGTCTGATGCTCACCGGCGAATATGCCACTGAAGTATCCGATGCCAGCGGCATGCAGCTGCTGGACATCAGGAACCGCTGCTGGAGCGATGAGGTTCTTGAAAAGCTGAATATCGACCGCGCTCTG
The DNA here is from genome assembly GCA_045604745.1 of Acutalibacteraceae bacterium. GTDB lineage: Bacteria > Bacillota > Clostridia > Oscillospirales > Acutalibacteraceae > SIG598. The sequence continues at coordinate 1,198 of JAZUOR010000371.1, forward strand.
CTGGGCGATATGTACGAAAGCGAAGACGTCACCGGAAAGCTGACCGCTGAGGTTGCCGAGCTGACCGGCCTTTCCACCGACTGCGTAGTAGTCGGCGGCGCCGGCGATCAGGCTGCTGCCGCCATCGGCAACGGCATCGTCGAGGAGGGCATGCTCTCCGATACCATCGGCACCAGCGGCGTTATCTTCGCAACCACCGACGCTCCTCTCATTGACGCCGGCGGACGTGTCCACACCTTCTGCCACGCTGTGCGCGGCAAGTGGCACATCATGAGCGTCACTCAGGGTGCAGGCCTTTCTCTCCAGTGGTTCCGCAACAACTTCTGCGACACCGAAAAGGCTATAGCAGCCGAAAAGGGCACCGATGTCTATAACGTCATGGTGGATGAAGCAAAGGAAGTTGCTCCCGGCAGTGACGGCGTAGTGTTCCTGCCCTATCTGATGGGCGAGCGTTCTCCCATCCTCGACCCCAACGCAAAGGGCGTGTTCTTTGGTGTGACCAACGCCACCACCAGAGCCACCATGCTTCGTGCGGTTCTTGAGGGCATCACCTTCAGCCAGCGCGACTGCCTGTCGGTAATCCGTGACATGGGCGTCAACGCCGGTCAGATCCGTATGGGCGGCGGCGGTGCACGCAACGAATACTGGCGTCAGATTTTTGCCGACAACCTCGGCTGTGACATCACCACCGTCAACCATTCCGAGGGCGGAGCTCTGGGCGTTGCCATTCTCGCCGGTAAGGGCGCAGGCATATTCGACGATGTGGTTGCAACCTGCAACAAGTACATCGGCGATACTACCCGCCTGACTCCCAATCCCTGCGATGGCTACGAGCGCAGCTTTGAAAAGTACCTCAACGTGTACAAGGCGCTCAAGCCGCTTTTCTGATAGGATAACAACATCCGGATAAATTGGCCGCCCCGGCAGCAGCTGCTGTCGGGGCGGTTGTCCGTCGGATTGTCAGGAGATAGCTTGAATAATGAAAGTAATAATCGAAACCGAACGCCTTATTCTGCGTGAAATGACCGAAGATGACTTTGACGCTCTGTACAGCGTCCTTGCCGATTCGGATATCATGGAGCATTATCCATATACCTTCGACGAAGCCGGAGTAAAAGACTGGATAAGCAGAAACATGGAGCGCTATCGCGTATTGGGCTTCGGCCTGTGGGCGGTCTGTCTCAGGGGAACAGGCGAAATGATCGGAGACTGCGGACTGACCATGCAGCTCATCAACGGTCAGATAAAGCCGGAGATAGGCTACCACATCAGAGCCGACTGGCAGCGGAAGGGTTACGCAAAGGAAGCTGCAGCAGCGGTCAGAGACTGGACCTTCAATAATACGCCCTTTAATATTGTTTACTCCTACATGAAGTACACCAATATTCCCTCGCAGAAAACAGCAATGGCTTACGGCTGCACACAGACAGGCGAATACGCCGATGCAGAAAACGGCATCACAAAGGTCTTTTCCTTCTCAAGGGAGGAATGGCAAAGGCTCTGCTTAATATAAGAAAAACAGCCGCGGGAAGGATCGCTGGAGTGATCCTCTTCGCGGCTGTTCAGTGTTTTCTATTCTGTTTTTTCGGACAGAAGCCCACGGAAGAAGAACGGGTCGCTTATCGCGTCAGCGCCCCACTTATCCGCAGCTCCGCGGTACATGGCTTTTGCATGGATGCGGTCGTGCCAGATGAACCGGCGGCATACCTTTCTCAGAGTCCAGTCCTCACCGTAGCTGCCGCCGAACAGAGTGTTTTCCAGAAAACTTTCGCTCTGCTCAAGCCGGTCAAATCCGGCCTTTCTGCAGGCGAGAATATCCTGCTCATTGGAAGCCGCGACGTCTATTTCGCCGAAGTAATAACTGTTGACGCTCTTCGTGTGCTCATACATCTGCCGCGGTGTGGCGGGTACATCTCCATAGAATGTTCTGCGGCAGGGTTTTATGCATGCGTCGGCATCGGGCATGGAACGGTACAGCTCAAGAAAATCCCGTGCAGATTTAAGTGCCAGATGCCGGAGCCGCATGTATTCGCCAATGGTAAGCGGCAGCTTTTCGCTTTCGAAGATTACGTCGGAATCAGCATCCTCGATGGCGAGCGTGCTGTGTTTTTCCTGTATGATCACAGGGGCTGACGCAGCACAGTAAGGTTCAAGACCGGCCCAGAGCATATAGCTTTCCGCTTCGCCGGGCAGCTTGTCAAGCGCGTCCTGACGGGTAAAGCCGCGAACATATCCGCCCGGCAGATTGTCAATATAGATAAGATGTCCCTTGTCGCTGTATTCGTCTATCAGAGAAAGAACCATCTGCTCACGTCCTTTATTATCAAAAAGAATAACAGCCCTGTGACGTTGACCGCCGCAGGGCTGTTTGCTTACCTATCGCTTCTTTTTACGGTCGGAACCGTCTTCCTTGCGTGTGAAGAGATCTGAGCGCTCGTCATCAAGGTCGGTTCGCATTATGGTGTCGTAATTTGTTCCGAAGCTTTCGCCTTCCTCTTTGATTCGCTGGGAGGGCTTGACAGTGAACTGCCCCTTGCGCTTGTAGTGGTCGGAACCGTAAGAAGGTCTGCCTGCCGCAGTGCCGGATTTTCTGGGTGAGGTTCCGTTGGGAATTCCCTTGGAACGGTCGGGCAGAGGCTGCTTTTTGGGCTTCTTGGGTGCCACATAGGTGTTCTGACGTTTCTTTTCGTCAGCCGCCTTGGCGAAGCGTGAACGCTTCTTACCGGTCATGAGACTGAAGAAGTCACGTACCTGAGCAGAGCGCTCATACAGCAGCTCGCGCAGAGAACGGTTTTCACTTCTGAACCAGTCGGCAATGACAGCAAACTGAGCCATGGTGCGTTCCTTGAAGCTGAGTTCGGGAGCAGCGGGCTCGACAGGTGCTTCGGCAGCCTGTTCGGCGATCTCCTCGGCCTTGGGTGCGGGCTTGCGATCCTCAGGCAGTGAAAGGGTAACGAGCAGGATCTCAGGCGGATTGAGGAACCGTATGCCCTTTGGTGAACCCAGTCCGCGGGTGACCAGCATGCGGCTGCCGTTGAGCTCATATTCGCCGCCGGTGTATTCGGGGAACATCTTGCCGCCGTCGGTGGAAAGCATTCCGCCGTAGTGAGGAACACGGACAATACCGCCTTCGGTATAGCCGCACAGAACCAGCTGAGCGCCCCATTTGCTGTAGGCGTCAAAGGAGTGGGGATCGTGGGCCAGCAGCAGGACAGGTGCGTCGGAGGGACAGCGTCCCAGCATGGCGGGCAGATCGCCCTTGCCTACTGAGGCAAAATTCCATTCCACCTTTTCTGCGTCATCCTGTGGCTCAAGGGGAGGACAGAAGCCGTAAACATACAGCTTGCTCTTGTCGCTGAGCAGCTCGGCACAGGTGTTGTTGAGCAGCAGTGCACCTGCATGCTCGACCTCTCTGGCAAAGTTGCGGTGCACAGCGCCGCCGCCTATGCGCAGATCGTCCCGTCCGGGGACCATTATGATCGGAATATCGTTTCCGATGGAGTCAAGGAAGTCATAGAAAGCGTCAACGTTGAACTGCTTTGCG
>JAZUOR010000372.1:0-4496 GCA_045604745.1 Acutalibacteraceae bacterium
GGCTGCGGCTACTGCATGCCCTGTCCGCAGGGTATCGTTGTCAACCAGTGTGCCCGCATGTCTCTGATGGTGCGCCGTGCGCCGTCGCAGAACTGGCTGACAGAGGAATGGCAGCGGAACATGGAGCAGATCGGGCAGTGCATCAGCTGCGGTCAGTGCTCGGCAAAGTGTCCGTACGGCCTTGATACCCCTGCCCTGCTGCGCAAAAATCTCGAAGATTACCGCATGATATTGAACGGCGAGATAAGCGTGAAATAAAAAAGCCGCGGAGGAATGTATATGAAGGTGAAGAAAGAGGCCTGCACAGGCAGCACGGAAAAAATTGCCGCTCTGTTCAGAACAACATGGGAATCTGCGGTCAGCCGCTTCAGAAGTGACCCGTTAAAATGGGGGATGACCTGCTGCCTTTTTGCGGTCATCGGGCTGATGATGTCCGGTATTGTCATCGGCGACAGAGGAAAGAACATTGTCGATACTCTCATGCTGATATCTGCAGCCGCTTTCGGTGGTCTGCTGGTGTGGAAAAAACGTCTTGCCGCGGATAGGTCTTCGCTGCTTCTGCTGGCATATGCTCTGTGGCTGACAGTGCTGAGACTGTGCCACGGCGGACTGTTTGAATTCCAGACCGTGGAACGGGTCGGAATGGCACTTTTCGGAGCGATTGTGTGCTTTGGTGTTCCGCTGCTGTTCAAAACAGACGACGCCAAAAGAAAGCTGCGTCTGGCTGCTGCGAATCTGGTGGTGTGCTTTGGCACGATCTGTGCCCTGCTTACGCTGCTGATCGTGGTTTTCGGCGTGAATATAAGAATAGGCAGTGTTCTGGATTTTTCCGACTGGATACATATCGTCGATGCAGGCTCCTTCAAGGGAAGACTGTATTTTTCCGCTCAGGCAAATCTGGTCGCACAGATAATCTGTCTTGGAATCTGCGCCGCTGTTCTGTGCGCCATGGAAACAAAAGTGCTCTGGAAAAAAGCGGCATATGTGGTGACGATCCTTCTCATGCTGATCGTGCTGACCATGTCCGATTCCCGCTCGGTGACCCTGATAGTCTCGCTGGTGATGGGCTTTGCCGCAGGGATTGCACTGTTTGCCTTTATCAATGACCGTGCCGGAGAAAAGCCGATGCACAGGGCTGTGCAGATTGCGGCATGTGTTCTGTGCGGTGCGGCAGTGGTTGCGGGCTCCTTTGTCTACATAGACGGACAGAAGAGCGTGATTGAGAATATTGCTGGCGGCATCAGAACTGCCGCAGTGACGCAAGAACAGCAGAGTGTCAGCGAGGACGGTATGCAGCAGGACGAAGAGCTGGTTCTGGCCGACCGGGGATATGACAATGCCGGCGAGATGCTCTCCATGAATGGACGCGACAAAATTTACGCAAAAGCGTGGCAGACACTTATGGACAGTCCGGAAATATTCCTGTTCGGTGAGCTGTTCAACGAGGATATCATACCGCTCGAAAACAGAAACAGTGACGGAGAGGTGGTCACACACTGGCAGGCGGTCCATTGGCACAATTCCTTCATCGAGGTTCTGTTTGAGACCGGCATAGTCGGACTCGGACTGACAGTGGCGTTTGTCGTGCTGCTGCTTGTCAGAATGATAAAAGTGTTCTTCGGAGCATTCAGCGAGCATACGGCGGCAGATAAATTTGCTTTGGCAATTCCCGCTTCGGTGCTCATTCTCGGAATGCTGGAACCGGTCGTCTTTTCGGTCTATGAACAGTACATACCCAAGCTGGTATTTACTCTGTTCCTTGTGTGGAGCGGCCTTATAATGTCTGCCGGCGAAAAGGCGTGCAGGAGAGCAGGAGAATAAAACAACAATAAATGAGAATAACCATCCTTTTGCGGAGAAAAATATCCGTGAAAGGATGGTTATTTATGTCTGAAAATGAAAACAGAACGGTCAGTATGCCTACAAAGCAGGAGTATAAAGCCATGACCGAAAAGGCCTCTCCTCCGTCTCCGATAATGAAAAATCTGCCGCGTGCATTTGTGGTCGGCGGGCTGATATGCTGTATAGGGCAGGGGCTTACACAGCTGTACTCAGAGACGTTCGGGCTTGAGATGACGATGGCTCGCAGTGCCGCATCGGTGACGCTTGTGCTGGCAGCATCCGTGCTGACGGCGCTGGGCTGGTTTGTGCCCATTGCGCGTTTTGCCGGAGCGGGCACGCTGGTGCCGATAACCGGCTTTGCGAATGCCATGGTGTCGCCGGCGATGGAATTCAAAAGTGAGGGCTATATTTTCGGTGTGGGAGCCAAGCTGTTTACCATTGCCGGTCCGGTGCTGGTGTACGGGATATCTTCGTCGGTAGTGTACGGCCTGATCCTGTGGCTCGTACAGCTCGTAAGGGGGTAAGCGGGATGTATCGTTCAGAAAGGGGCAGTTTCATCTTCAGGCAGCCGCCCGAAATACTGGGCTTTGCGGCTGTGGTCGGAAAGAAAGAGGGAGAAGGGCCGCTGGGTGGCTGCTTTGACCGGGTGTTTGAGGACAACCTGCTGGGAGAGGATTCCTGGGAAAAGGCGGAAAGCGGGCTTGTGACCGAGGCGGTGAAGACCTGCATTCAGAAATCCGGCATTACGGAAGACGCCGTTGATGTGCTTTTTACCGGTGACCTGCTCAACCAGTGCATTGCGTCAACCTTTGGACTTCGGTCGCTGGGTATTCCCCATATTGGCATGTACGGAGCGTGCTCAACGATGGCGTCGTCCCTGATAAGCGCAGCGGTATATGTGGGGGCAGGAGCGGCTGAGCGGGCTATTGCGGTAACCTCGTCGCATTTCTCGTCGTCAGAGCGGCAGTTCCGCAACCCGCTTCAATACGGCGGTCAGCGCCCGCCTGTGTCCCAGTGGACAGTTACCGGTTCGGGAGCTGCGGCAGTAGGCAGCGGAGCGGACAGAACCGACGCTGCCGGAGTGAAGATCTGCTCCGCTACCGTGGGCACGATTGAGGATCTGGGCGTGACGGATGCAAACAATATGGGTGCGGCAATGGCACCTGTTGATGTCAAACCTGCACCATAAGCCGATGACTGAAGCGCAGTTAATTCTTTTTGCGTATGACGTAACATTCGGTGGTTTTCTTAAAGCCCACTCTTTCAGCCAGTTTTGCGGAAGCTGTATTGCCGCAGTGACAAGCCCAGACAGGTGATTTTGCCTGACTTAAGCAGTATTTGATCATCGCCCTTGAGACAATGGAGGCAAGACCCTTGTGCTGATGGTTTTCCTGTGTTTCAACGCCTATGTCGATTTCGCTGTCACTGACGGCAGAAGAAAAAGCCCATGCAGCAGCTTCTTTGCCGGACACGATGCAATAGCCGCGGCCTTTTGCAAGAAATTCATCTGCATTGTCCCATGAAAAATAAGGTGTGATTCTTCCCTTGATTTGCTGCAGCAGCTGGGCATCGACAGACTTAAGCTCATAACCCGCGGGTAGGTCAATGACATCTTCCGAATCACTATGGTCGAAGCCGAAGAATAATCTGGACTCAACAACAATGTTTTCTTTGGCGCTGAAGAAAGCTTTTGTCCGTTCGTCGTCGGTGAGGAGAACAAACCTTCGCTCAGTTGCTTTATCTATATCGAAAAACAGGTCATGTACTGACGCAAGAAAGTCTTCGCTGTATTCTCCCGAAATGAAAGCAAATCCGCAGTGGTGCCAGAACAGCACCGTTTTACATTCACTTTCCGAGTCTGCAAAAATTTCTCCCGGCTGATGCTTCAAGGCAATGGAAAGCGGGTATACCTTTCCGCATGTGCAGCCGTCAGCATAGCCGATATATTCCGGATAGTTCTGCGGATTTACCTTAATCATAACAGCACCTCATAAAATACAGAATAAATGAAAGCTCTGTGCTGTGTTCAGCATCAGATCAGCCTCGGTTTCACCATTAACGCTTTCTGTAAAATAGAAACTGAAAAAACAGTCTGATGACAGAAGAACACAAGAACCGGCTGCGGCAGGATGCTCATTGCAGAGCAGCTGCGCAGCCGGTGAAATAACATATGGGATATTATCTTTCTTCCAGCATCTTTGCCATCATTTTGGCGCACTTATAAATGTCGCCGCAGCCCATGGTGATGATGAGGTCGCCCTCCTGAGCGTTGGCAATGGCGTAGTCGGCCAGCTCCTGCATGGAGCCGAACAGCTGTGCACCTGGGATAAGAGCCTGCAGCTGGGAGGAATTGACACCCAGGTCATCCACCTCGCGGGCGGCCATTATTTCGGTCAGCAGCACCTCGTCGGCGATGGAAAGTACGTCGGCGAACTCCTGCATGTGGTCACGGGTGCGGGTGTAGGTAAAGGGCTGGAACACCGCCCATACCTTGCGGAAGCTCATCTCCTTGCAGGCCGAGAGAATGGCCTTTATCTCGGTGGGATGGTGAGCATAATCGTCGGCTACGGTAATTCCGTTCTTCACGATATGAACGTCATATCTGCGCTTGGCGCCGCCGAAGCTTTCAAGACCGGAGGCGATCTGCTCAGGAG
>JAZUOR010000373.1:0-6833 GCA_045604745.1 Acutalibacteraceae bacterium
CCATTCTTATCAACACCGGCAGCATGCCGCAGCGTCTGTTTTTCATGTTTTTTACCCCTTTCTCTTTCGTGACGTTTACTCTTCATTCTCGAGCCCATACATGAGCCTGAAGCAATGTTAACATATTATTAACAAAATGTCAATATTTTGTTAATATGACGTGCTGCGGCAAGACAATATAAAGCCCCGGCTCCGGCACCGGCCAGAGTCGGGGTTCTCCGGCAGCCGGCATAAACCGGCTGCAAGCCCACATTCGTTATCTCAATTTGCGGCAGCGGGGATGATGCGCGCCGCCGCCATCGCCGGGAAATCTACCGTGATGACCGTGGTGATGGTCTCCGCAACCATGATGGAATCCGTGCATGTGAGGCGGAGGAGGCGGGAAATCTCCCTCTTCGCCATCTTCCTTTGCCAGAGCCTCAAGGTGAGCACCCAGCCGCTCGCACATTTCGCAGAACGTGCGTACTTCCTCGTCGGTAAAACAGGCGTTTGCCCGCGCCACACGCTGCTCATGCTCTGCCTTCATTCCCGCAGCCATCGCCCTGCCCTTGTCGGTGAGCGACACTCTGACCACCCGGCGGTCAGACGGGTCGGCGGTACGGGTCACCAGACCCTCGCTCTCCATTTTGGTGAGCATCTCGGTCAGCGAGGAGGGACGGATGTCCAGCAGCTCGGCAAGCTCACGTGAACTTGCACCCTCGTTGTCGGCAAGAATGCTCAGGGGACGACCCATGCCCGGCGCACAGCCCCCCATGGGTCTGGGCGGACGGCGGCGCATGGAACGGGTCAGCTTCATGACGGCAAAAATCACGTCGGGACGGCTGTTTTCGGATGTGCTTTTTATGATGTCGCTATTCAAATCCATTCTCCTTTCCCTGTGTCCGCTGCTGCCGGTCCCCTGACTCCTGCGCAGCATACCCGATTCAGGCATGGGCACGCAGCGCATCGTCAGATGCTGACCGGACAGCAGCAGATACGATCCACAGCGGCGGCGCATATCCCGTCGGCCAACGGTTTCTGTGCCGCATTCCAAATAGTTCGGTACCGAAGCATTTTTATTATACTTCGGTACCGAACTATTGTCAAGGGCTTCCGGTAAAAAAATGCCCCGACCTCTCCGGCTGCCGGAAAAATCGGGGTATCAAGCTACATTATCCCAGTACGATAGCGGCTACATCCGCGAGTTTCGACACGGTATATTCCGGTCGGAGTCCGCCGCTGTCCTTGCCGTGGGGATTATACCAGCACACGTCCAGCCCGGCATCTATACCGCCTTTGACATCGCTGGTCAGAGAATCGCCCACAACGAGTATCTTTTCTTTTTCCACGTTTCCAAGCCGGCTGAGTACGATGTCAAAATACTCCTTCTGCGGTTTGCGGCATCCCAGCTCCTGAGAGATGAACAGTTCCTCAAAGCAGTTCCGGATGCTCGCACGGCTCATTCTGTCCCGCTGAACAGCGGCAATGCCGTTGGTGATTATGTACATGCGGCACTTGCCCCGCAGCCGCTCACACAGCTCCTCCGCACCTTCCACCATTATGGCGCAGGCACCGAGATTCTTCTGGTATTCGTCTCTCCATCCCTCCGGTGTGGAGATGTGCGATACTCCCATCTGGTCTGTAAAGTCCACGAACCGCCCGACAGAAAGCTGCTCCATGGTGACCTCGCCTTTTTCAAAAGCCAGCCACCAGCGTCTGTTGTTGCGCTCATATATTTCAAACGCTTCGGGCAGTTCGTGACCCACCATGCTTTCAACGGTCAGCGACAGCGCCCTGCGGCACGCCTTCTGAAAATCAAACAGCGTATCGTCGGCATCAAAAAGAACGTGTGTATATCCCATATGGAGCCATCCTCCGTTTCATCATTCAGGCTGTATCGGGTATGCCTTCGGTGCATATACCTTCGGTGCATATAATACAATTTATACAATGCGCATCCGGTTGTCAAGCATCCGGATGCGCAGCGGCATATTCTACATCACCACGCCCAGCATGAACATCTCCTCAAGACGCTCACAGATGGGCTCAAGATCGTCAAGGGGCAGAGGATTTTTTCCTTTTCCCATCTCTACGGTAAAGCCCGGACGGCCGTGTTTTTCGATGAACCAGTCCTTGAATCCGCCATGAGAGGCGATGCTGGAGGGCGTTTTCAGCTCGTAGCCGCTGGACATCGCCAGCACCCGCGCCATCAGCTCAGCGCCGGGCGGCGTACGATCGCCGTACTTCCAGTATATCTCCTCACCCTGAGAGTGGAGGGCAAGGACGCTGCGGAAGTTCATTCGCCCGCAGAGGGCGGTCAACGCCTGTGTTTCCGGCTCACTTGCCGGCGACCAGCCACCGAATCTTCTTGGGGACGGGCCGTCAATGCCCCTTGACTGCTCCAGCTGGCGGAGTATGTGCCAGCCGGCGTCAAAATTGTGATTTATATCTACACCACGGGCGTTGGCGTTCCATGTGGAAAGATCACCGCCGCTGATGCGCAGCACCTCATCGGTCAGATCTCCCGCCGCCTGTGCTCCGGTAAGGGCTATCTCCACCCCGTCCGGATTGACGCAGGGCACAATTACCACTCCACGACCCAGCAAAGCCCTGCGGCAGTCGATCCCCGCCAGCTGTCCGCCGCTGTCCAGCGCCTGACACAGCCGCTCGGCAAAGCGAAGCAGCACAAGGGAGGTCAGCCACTCCTGAGCGTGAAAAGCTCCCGCGTACAGCACCGCTTCGTCGCCTGCACCTGCTTTAAGTCCCCATATGCTTCGTCCGAGGACACTCTTTCCAACTTCAAAACGACTGAGAAACGGATATCTGCGGCACAGACGCACCGCAAGCTCATCACGGGTCTTCTCCACCGGCAGCGAAGGCAAAACAACTCTTTCCAAAACCAATCACCTCGGTCAAATATATGATGACAGCGTCCATTATACCACACTCATTACCGGCGTAAAAGAGCCGGGTGCGGTTATTTCCGGTTTGACAAGCAGTGCCTGATATTTTATTATGTATATAAACAAGCATATACGGAACGTCAAAGGAGCAGACTTATGAACAGACAGGATGTCCAATCCACGACCGAACGCACCGTGGAACAGCGCGAAGTCTTTCGCGGCAGGATTTTCACCGCATACAACGATGTGGTTGAGGTTCCCGGAGGCGCACTGACCACCAGAGAATATGTCCGTCACAACGGCGGCGTATGCTGTGCAGCCGTAACCGGCAGAGGAGAGCTTGCCTTTGTGCGTCAGTACCGCTATGCCTACGGTAAGGTTGTCACCGAGCTGCCCGCAGGAAAGCTGGAACAGGGCGAACAGCCGGAGGATGCCATCCGGCGCGAAATACAGGAGGAAGTAGGCGCACTGTGCACAGACTGGCGTGATATGGGCAAGCTCTACCCTACTCCCGGCTATTGCAGCGAGGTCATACATCTCTACGCCTGCCGTATAGAATCAATCGGCGAGCAGAATCCCGACGAGGACGAATGCCTTGAGGTGGAATTTATTCCTCTTGACAAGGCTGTGGATATGGTCATGGCCGGTGAACTGCCCGATTCCAAAACCCAGGTGCTCATACTCCGGCTTGCCGAGCTGGTTCGCAGGGGAGAATTCACTCTCTGACGCAGAATTATATCAACCGCGATTTTGCGCTTTACCATCGCGATTTTTTGGAACGAGCGTACCGTTTGCGGAATTATGTCGTATATTTTCGGATTTTTTCCGGAAAAACAGTTGCAAAACGACAGAAGACATAGTATAATATTCCCAAATTATGTAAAGGGGTTGTATTCAATGCCAATAACCATCGGAGGAATTATCGCCATCGCTGCAGTCGTTCTTGTGATCGCTCTGCTCATCTGGTTCGTCTCCACCCGCAACAAGCTGGTCATGGCTGACACCAACGTTGAGGAAGCCTTCTCCGGAATGGACATCTACATGAAAAAGCGCTATGACCTGATTCCCAATCTGGTTGAGACCGTCAAGGGCTACGCTGCCCACGAGTCCTCCACTCTGGAAAATGTTATCGCCGCCCGTAACGCTGCTTACGGTGCCGACCGCACCAACAAGGAAGGCGTTGCCAAGGCAGAAGGCGAGCTCACCAGCGCTCTGTCCCGCCTGATGGTCGTTGCCGAGCAGTATCCCAACCTGAAGGCTGACGCTCAGTTCCTCGACCTGCAGAGACAGCTTCAGTCCATCGAGACCGACATCGCTCAGTCCCGTAAGTACTATTCCGGTTCGGTCAAGAAGTACAACCAGCTGGTTCGCATGTTCCCCTCCAGCCTGGTCGCATCCATGTCCGGCTTCAAGACCGCCGCATACTTTGAGATTGCCGACGACGCCGAGCGCAACGCTCCCACCGTCAACTTCTCCAAGTAATCAACTCATAGCATAAGGGCGCGACGGGCGTTTCGGCATAATGGCCGTCCCGTCGCGTCTTTTATTATGATCTTATTTCTCTGAAAGGGGATATACCATGAAAAGAGTATTATCCTGTCTGCTGGCTGTGATGCTCTGCATGTGCTCCGCAGCTACTGCCTTTGCAGTGTCGGACGGCGATGTCGCCTCTGCCTCCGATGTGCCGGCAATCTCCGTGCAGTCCACCGACCTTATCGAGCGGCTGTACGGCGGCGACACCGACGACATCACCGATCCCGGTCTTACCGAATTCCTCAACGGATACACCGGCAACAAGGTCACCACGTCAATGCGTTTTGACTACTCATATGTGGAGCACTACGACGTGGACATGACCATAACCGATGAGCGCAAAGTCTCGATAACCGAGACCATTGATGTCATGTTCAACGAAGAGTCCCACGGCTACTACCGGTATATCCCCTTTTACGGTGCCGAGGAAATGTACCGCGTGACCAACGTTGAGGCCTACGGCGCCGAGGTGCTCATCACCGAATCGGATGAAGAGATATCCATCCGCATGGGCTCCGAGGACATCACTGTTGTCGGCCCCATGACGTATGTATTCAAATACGACATAGAGTACTTCAACGACATCACCTCCGGCGGCGACCGCATATATCAGGATATATTTGCTGACCACCTTGAGGATCATATCCTTAATGCCACCGCCCGCATCCATCTGCCTGAGGGCGCAGAGCTGCTGGACTGGATAACCTATTCGGGCAGCTACGGCTCCAGAGACAACAGCATGGAGGCCTATGTGTGCGACGGCACGATGTATCTGTACGCAGAGGACAGCTTTGAGCCTTATTCTGGCGCAACCATCGAGCTGCTGTTCCCCGACGGAACCTTTACCAACCGTCCTGCAGATATCACCGTCAGCAGCGCACAGATTGATCTGACCGTTGCAGAAGACGGCACCTATATCCTCAGGCAGGACCTTACTGCTGACGTATACGAGGATGCTTCCTCCCCCATCCTTCCCGTGTGGCAGCACATAGCTCTCCTCGATAAGCTCAACAGCTCCGACCCCGGCACAAGTGCTGCCAACGTGACTATCTCCGTAGACGATCAGCAATACCTGAGCGGACGTGTCCCCTACGATTACTGCTGTCCGGTCAAGCTCAGCAGCAGCAAAGGCCAGACCGTTACGGTCACTTCGGTACAGAAAGGCCGTTTTGACGTAACCGACGGCAACTTTGAGCTGGACGGCGTCATCATCCCCATTTCTTATCTCCGCGGAAATATGACCGAGTATAAGAACGTCACCTTCACCGCACATCTTCCCTCTGTGGAGGGCAAGGAGTTCGTGTGCACCAAGGGTGCTTCCACCGGCTCTGAAAGTGACAACTACTATTTTGATATTGAAGACACCGGGGACGGCTTTGTTGCCACCCTCAGAGGTACTCTGCCCGTGGGCGAAAAGGCAATGATATCCTTTGGTCTGCCTGAGGGCGCCGTCAAGCGTCCCATGACCTGGACCGACTGGCTGCTCAGCATTCTTCCGCTGGGTCTGGGCGGCGCCATCACCGCTCTGCGCTTCCGCAAAAAGAGAGCCTTCGTGCCCACCATGGAATATTATGCTCCCGATGACCTCAACCCCGCCGAGGTCGGCTTCATCATCGACGGCAAGGCCGATGCTCAGGATCTGACCTCTCTCATATATTACTGGGCAGCTCACGGCCATCTTTCCATTGAAATGACCGGCAAAACCACTTACACCCTCCACAAGCTTTCCGATCTTGACGCCGCTCACAGAGGTTACGAGCGTGTCATGTTCCGCAAGCTGTGGGTACTGGGCGGCAACGACGGCGACGTTCGCTCCTCCCAGCTCAACGAGAAGTTTTTCTCCACCCTTGCCACGGCTACCGTACAGCTTAAAAAGCAGTACTCCTCAAAGGGCACATCCCTGAGCGACACCGCCCGCGACCGCATTTGCCGTATCTCCGCTCTGGCGGTCATTGCGCTGGCTGCTTTGCTGCCCTTTGCGCTTTCGGTAATAGCTCCCGCACGCACCGGCAGAGAAAGCATCGCCGTAACCGCTGCGCTGCTGTTCTGGCTGCCCGCTTACTGGATCATGAGCTGGAAGGGCGGCACCGTTTACGAAAAGAGGTCCTTCTTTAACCGGACCATGTGCAACATCGCCGCACTGGCACTGGGTGCAATCGGTTCGCTTCTCTACTGGCTGATGCTTGCTCCCGTAGCAGTGGGCATCATTCCCGCCGCACTGTTCGCCATCGCCGTTCCTGTGGTACTTTGCCTGCTGCCCGGAACCCGCGACCGTTCAGAATACGGCAGTTATATCATCGCCCGCTGCGTGGGCTTCAAAAATTTCCTTGAGACTGCCGAAAAGAGCCGTCTTGAGATGCTCCTTGAGGAAAACCCTGAGTATTACTAAAGTCGGAGGCCAAGCGGTCTTAGGAAGAC
>JAZUOR010000374.1:0-2276 GCA_045604745.1 Acutalibacteraceae bacterium
CCCTTCTGGCCGCCGTCCGATCCCTTGCGCCGAATGCGCATAACTCCCGGTTCAAGGGTGATGTCGTCCAGCATGACAATGACCTGTTCCGGGGTCAGCTTGTAGAAACGCATTGCCTGCACCACTGCTTCGCCGGAGTTGTTCATAAAGGTCTGCGGCTTCATCAGCATGCAGCGGTGAGAGCCTATTCTGCCGTCGCCGGTCATGGCGTTCCAACGCACACGATCCACCCGGATGCCGTGTTCGGCTGCAAGGGCGTCCAGAGCGATGTAACCGGCGTTGTGGCGGGTCTTTTCATACTTTCGACCGGGGTTGCCAAGTCCGACGATGAGATATTCTATCGGAGAAGAGGAGTTCTTTCGCGAAAAAAGCATATGATTTCATTCCTTTTCAGCACAAGCTGAATTGAGTTAATAGCATGAAAATATAGCAGATGACAACAGCGTGTCAGCGGCGCGAACCGCCCAGACGACGTTTCTTTGAGCTGACAGTTTGGAAAGGACCTACGATCGACCCCGGAGCGACCGTGCTGTCGGTGACCTGAGAGGCATTGACCTTCGCACCGTCGCCGATGGTGCTGTCGTCTATCAATGTGTTTGGTCCGATGACGCAGCCGGAACCGATGGTGCTTCTGCCCTTGATGATGGTGCCGGGAAGAATGGTTGTGTCGCGGTCTATGGTGACATCCGGACCGATGATAATGCCGGCGGTACAGGGGATGGCAACGCCTTCGGAAATGTGCTTTTCGATGATGCCGGTGCGTGCCATTTCGCCCAGTTCATGGAGCTGTACGGGGTTGTTTGCACCCAGAACAACGTCAGTGGTTGAGGCAGTGTAGGCGCCGGCGCCGGTGCCGATAGAGATAAGCGCTGCAACGGCATCGGTGAGATAATGCTCGCCGGTGATGCCGCTGGCGGCAAGGTGTTCAGGGTTGAGAACCTGAAGCAGGGCATCAACGTCAAACCAGTAGGCACCGGAGTTCACCTCGTTTACCTCAAGCTGCTCAGGTGTGCCTTCCTTCTGCTCGACTATAGCCTGCACCGATCCGTTTGCAGTGCGAATGATGCGGCCGTAACCAAAGGGATCGTCAAGAGCGGCGGAAATGACCGTGACGGCATCGCCGCGGCTTATGTGCTGTTCGAGAGCCTGAGTTATGGTGAAACTGTCGAGGAAAGGAGCATCACCGCAGGCAATAAGTACCCGTCCACCGCGATGGGCCTCAAGAAAATCCCGTGCCATCATGACGGCGTGGCCGGTGCCCTTGCGTTCGTGCTGAGTGACGGTTACAGCGTCTTTGCCAAGATAGGCCTTGACCTGCTCCTCCAGATGTCCGGTGACCACGCAGATGTCGCCCACTCCGGCGGCTCGTGCGGCATCCATGACCCAGCCGAGCATGGGCTTAAGAAGCACTTCGAGCATGACCTTGGGCTTGCCCGATTTCATTCGTTTACCTTCTCCGGCGGCCAGCAGGACCGCGCACAGTTCCTTGTTGTCAGACATATTTTCTCCTCCATAAACCGAGCGCAAAGCTCAGCGGGTTTTTCTTTTATACAGTAAGCTCTATCTGGTTGCCCTCAAAGACGGCAATGCAGCTTTCATAATAGCCGTCGCCGGTGTTTCTCGGACCGCTTATAACGTCGTAGCCGTCGGCTTTCAGCTGTGCGGTCAGTTCATCGACCTGCTCCTTGCTGCCCAGACTGAAAGCGATGTGGATATATCCCGTGCGTCTGATGTCCTTTGCGGAGTTGGTCATGTCCGGACGGTTCATCAGCTCGATGCGAGCGCCATCGTCAAAGGTCAGAAAGAATGAGCGAAAGCCGGTAGCTGGATTATAATAGCCGCCATTTGACTGTGCGCCCAGATACTTCATAAAGAAATCTCTTGCGGCACACAGGTCGCTGACGTACATGGCAATGTGATCTATTTTCATACAATTAATATACTGATTAAACGTTGAAGAGGAAGTGCACGACGTCGCCGTC
The DNA here is from genome assembly GCA_045604745.1 of Acutalibacteraceae bacterium. Lineage (GTDB taxonomy): Bacteria > Bacillota > Clostridia > Oscillospirales > Acutalibacteraceae > SIG598. The sequence continues at coordinate 1,983 of JAZUOR010000374.1, forward strand.
CTGCATGACGTATTCCTTGCCTTCGGAGCGGATCTGACCCTTTTCCTTGGCTGCAGTCAGCGAACCGCCCAGCTCCATGAGCTTATCGTAGGCGATGACCTCGGCGCGAATGAAGCCGCGCTCGATGTCGGAATGGATCTTGCCGGCGGCCTGAGGAGCCTTTGTGCCGCGCACGATGGTCCAGGCACGCACCTCCGGCTGACCGGCGGTGAGGAAGCTGATGAGGCCCAGCAGATGGTAGCAGGAGCGGATGAGACGGTCAAGTCCCGACTCCTCAAGACCAAGCTCGGAAAG
>JAZUOR010000375.1:0-6877 GCA_045604745.1 Acutalibacteraceae bacterium
GCACACAGAACGACATGGCCCCCCCGACTTCTGCGAAGCCCCGACCGAAAAACGGTCGGGGCTTCTGCAATACAGCGTTTTTTCTAATTGTTTATTTCATCCAGACTGTAAATATACCTGAAAGCAAGCTCACTGCCCGAACTGTTTTCCTGACCTTCCAGTTCGTCTTTAAGTGAGTTTTCACGGTCAATGATGAAATAGATGCAGGCGCAACCCGCTTTTACTGCTTCAGGGAAAAAATACTCCGCCACCCATCGGGTGTCATCAGGATGATTTTCAAAGCCGGTGCGCGTATCAGCTGCATAATCACAGTGATGCGTCCTCATTACTTCCAGAGCATACTCAAGAGGAGCACGATAGTCTTCGTGATGACAGTAGCTCTTCCACTTCACAAAAACCACGTTGTACTCATCATTGTAAGCAACATCACAATACTGCGAACTGAACATCCTCTTCCCTCCGTTTCATATGCTGCATCACGGTGTCGGCGCTGCAGTGGTAGTAGTAACAGTCTCTGTGCTTTCGGTCGGCGGGACAGTTGGTTCCGTGGGAGCAGCAGTGGTTGTTGCGTTCGGGTCCGTTGTAGTGGGAACATAATCCTGCTCATACTCCACACCGTATTCATAGCCTTCCGGCAGCTCGTTTGTGTAGTATATTTTGGTCATGGGCTGGTAGGAGTTCTTGCTTTCAAGTACACGCTCTACCTCCACGCCGTCCTGATAGATTATGCGGTAGACATTGACCCGGTAGCCTGTGTGTCCTTCCTGTGTGGGAGAACCATTATCCTTGAGATACTTTATCTTGAAGGGAGTAGTGCTGAGAGTATCATACGCAAAGTCAGCCGTACTTCCGTCGGCAGTGCCTCGTATCTCGCATGTCAGAATACCACCCTTTGCCCACATGTCAATGCGGATGGGGTATTCCTTGTTGTTGGAAAACTTATAGTCGGTGTATCCCCAGTTGACCGTTGCGTCGTTGCCGTATACCGTGCGGCGCCCCTTGGCGGTCTGCATATAGTTTACGGTATACATATGATTCTGCCGCTCGTCAATCTGCAGATTGGCAAGAATACACGTGTAATAAAGAGTGGATGATGTCTGGCAGATTCCTCCGCCGTAATCTTCCGCGGTGCCCTCGCCGAGATAAACTGTGGCTTTTTTGAATCCGTTTTCCGGCGTACGCTGTCCTACCACATCATTGAACGAGAACTGCTCACCCGGCTCCAGAATGGTTGTGTTTATGTGTTCGGCAGCAAGAGCAAGGTTATGACTGCGTTCATATGCATTTGTTACATAGTAGGTGTAATAAGTGGACAAAACATCCGGGAAGGTATATTTCTTTATCTCTTTCAGATTGATTTCAGGATAAGTAACCTTTACCTTTATTTCCCAGCTGCTGCCGCCGGCAGCAATAAGCTTTGCCAGTTCGCTTTTGTCAAAATCAATACCGTTGATCTCCGAATGATAGACCGTCTGACCCGCGCTGTCGGTGGTAGTGTATGCATTCACCGGTTCGGTTGCCGCTTTCTTGTATATCTCCTCAGCGCTGAGCACTTCCGTACTGATATTGCCGCTGGTGCATACAATGTTAACCGCATCACCCGCAGCGGCAAGAAGACTGCTGTTGAGCTGACTGAGGAACTGACGATGATCCACTCCCCAGCCCTGCTGTCCGGAATGAACGGTCATTATACCTGTTTCGTAGTCGATTTCAAAGCCCGGATCAATTACGGGGACACTGTTATCCACCATCGAATCAAGCAGCGAGCGAAGGGCAGTCTTGTTGTATCGGAACATACCGTCAACCGCATACTCCGTACGGGTGACCACTCCGGTTTCCGGATCGGTGCCTACAACATATTCACTCTGCGGATCCTCTTCGTACCCTGCAAAGGAAAACTCACAGTCGGCAAGACTGAACGTCGATGATCTGCCGTCGACCGTGATGCTGCAGGTGGTCTGGGACAGACGCCTGTCAACGTGAGCTGCCACCATATCCTGAGCTCTTTCCAGAGATATGCTTCTGGCCGCAGATTCTATCGGAAGCAGCGTTCTGCTTTTTCCAAGGGACACCGCAATCAGCGCTCCAACTGCGGCCAGCACGGCGAGCATGACGCACACTGCAATAATTATCCCACCGCGCCTGGGTGCAGGCGGTTGTACATCGCCGGCGGAAAAATCGAAGCCGTCGGAAGCATCCATACTACGGTTTTCGTTCCAGCTTTCATTGCGGTTCTCTTTGGGCAGGTGTGCCGCTGTGTCTCTGCGTCTCCCGGTGTCTTCCATATCTTCAAAGCCATCCGGTTCTTCCTGAGCCTCCGGCCTGCTGCGCACCGAAGAGGTCATACGCTGGGCAAACCATTCATCATCGGGGTCGTAGCTGTCGATATCGCTGAAATCCACGCTCTCTTCCTGACGGCGTGCAGAAGCGCGTCGATTGAAGCGCGATGCAGCAGGTACACTTTCGTTTCTGCTGTTCTCAAAACCGTCGGACAAATAAGTATCCTGCTCGTAAGCATCCTGCTCGGAGTAACGGTCCTGACTGCTGTCGGCAAGGTATTCTCCGGGGGCAGACGACCTGACCGCCGGTCTGCGATACGGATAATCCCTTTCCTGCATACGCGGACCGCCCGGTCTGCGGGAGTTATCCTGACCTATGTAGCTGTCCGAACGCTCCCGGCGGGGCTCCGATCTGTATTGCTCGTAAGAATTCCGCCGACGCTCAAACCTCTGCGGCGGTCGACGCTGCTGAAAATCATTTCTGTAATCCGGCATCTCAGGTCGGACTCCTTTCAGAAAACACAAATTAGATTTATTATAACACGTGTTCTTCTCTTTTGCGATAGCAAAAGTCATATTTTTGCATTCTGCGCGTGAATTTTGTGTTAAGACATCAATGCACAAAAACAGCTCCTTCCATTATTCGGGCATATCTGTGCCGCACCTGTGCTATACTGTGCCTCAGACATGCAATTAATCGTTGCAAAGCGCTGATGCATAGTGTATAATTTATGTATTATTCTGGATATCCGGAGGTGCATTGCGTGGATAATTTCAATAAGATTACTCCAAAAGGCATAAAGCGCGAGGCACGTGGTCTGCTTGCCAACAAGTGGAGCCGTGCACTGGGTGCGCTGAGCATATATCTGATGGTCATTGTGCTGTTCGTACAGATACACCAGCTGGTAACCAGTCTTCTGAGCGAATATGGCCCCGCTGCTGCAGCCCGCACCGGACTTGACAGCTTCGGCGATTATCTTGCCTATTACACCAGCGGGACCGCCGGCATGAATCTTCTGCTGCAGCTGGCTCTGGTCGCTTTCTACTTTATCCTCTCCGCTCCCCTTTCCCTTGGCATCACCTACTGGTATCGCAAGCTCACACTGCTGGAAAACATTCAGGTAGGTCAGATATTTCATTATTACCAGAGCAATGACCTCTTCTTCAGCGCAGTGATCTTTCAGGCCCTCCACACCGTTATCCGTCTGGCCTTTGCCATTGTATCCTTCCTTCCCTCAGCCGTATGTCTCGGCATTGCATACGGATCGGGCAACCGTTCCATGCCGCTTATAATCGCCAGCGCCGTTCTTGCCCTGATCGGTCTACTGGTCTACGGAGCCCTTTCTCTCCGCTTTTTCTTTGCAAAGTACCTCTTCTGCGGCGAATACGGCTACGACGCTATGGACTGCCTGCGTTATTCCGCTAAGTACATGAAGGGACACATCGGAAGCGTATTGGGCGTTGTTATTTCCTTTGTCGGCTGGTTCCTTTCCTGTGTACTGATCCTTCCGCTCGCATACGTCATTCCATTCTACAACGCCTCTATGGCCGCATGCGCTCAGGATATCATTGACGCGCATATGGGCGAAACCATAGAAAAGCTTATGGAAGCAAAGAGACGCTGACAATGATATTATCAGGGGCATCAGATTCACTCTGCTGCCCCCTTGTTTTTTATTCCGCATAAACAGCTTGCTTATGAGCCGAGCAGAAAGCTGCATGCTCTGACCACACAAGGATCGTCAGTCAGCTTATTCGTAGCAGGTATTACATACCCTTCAGCTTTTGTGCATATACATTACCAACGAACCACCGGAGGTAATGAGGTATGAGCATATGCTGAACAACACCGCTGACCAGCGGGCAGTACTTTACGCCGAGCACCTGATCGCAACAGGACAGACCGTGCGGGCAGCAGCCGAACGGTTCGGTGTTTCCAAAAGCACCGTCCATAAGTATGTCACTGACCGGCTGAGAAACGTTGATCCCGTACTCTGCTCGCAGGTCAGAGCAGTTCTGGATTCCAACAAGGCTCAGAGGCATCTGCGCGGAGGTGCCGCGACCCGTGAAAAGTACCTTTGTCTTCACTCAGAAACGAAAGACGGCAAGCAAAGCAGGTAGAAGGCATTTTCATGCAGAAATATTGTGCAAAATAAGCGCATACCGCTTGAAAAAGCAGTATGCGCTATGTTATTATTAGTATGTGCAATTATATTGTAAAATTATATTGGGAAAGGTCTGCCGGCTATGAAACGAATCACCCGCATATTTTCGGCCATTCTCCTCTGCTTTACTCTCATGACGCTTATGTGCCCCGCCGCTGCCGCAGCGGCTCCGACCACTCCTGCCGACATGGAGCTGACCGTCTCTTCGCCAAATACCTCTGTCAATCTTGGCAGCAGCTTTATTGTCACCGTCACAGTGGTCAATAAGTCTGCCTCCTACAATCTTGACTTCGTTGCTTTCACTCTGAAATATGACCGCAGCATGCTCAACTACACCACGGGCAGCGCCACCGCCGGAAACGATTACACCGGACTGGCTGTCGTGGATGACGCAAACGGCCTGCTTGTGCAGTACATAGCTGACGGTTCCGCAGCCAAAAAGGCTGTTGACAAAAACGGCAGAATGGAGATCAGATTCACCTTCTCTCCCGCCCGGAGCAGTACTGCCCCTGTGGCAATAACCTTTGAATCTGCCCGTGCATACTGCCGCAACAGTCTTTCAAACTCCTCCACCAACGACTCCAACCTGCTGCATACCTTCACCGCAGCGACACCCTACAGCACACTTGCGCTGAACTTCCGCTCCCAGTCCTCAAACGCCAACCTCAGTTCCCTGAGCGTGAAGATCAACAACGTTGAAACTCCTATCTCCCCGGCTTTCTCGGCAAATGTAACCTCATACGCATTCTCTGCCACCGAGCCTGTGGGAGCAATTGTGATAACCGGCACCACGGAAGATGCCAATGCCAAGCTTACTCAGACTCAAAACGGCTCAACCTATAAGATTACAGTAACCGCAGAGGACGGTTCCATCAAGGAATACTCCATTTCTCTCAACACAGTAACAACAACTTCAACCACTACCACCACAACAACCACGACCACCACTACACTGCCAACCACCACTACGACCGCTCCTGTGCCGACCACTACAACTGCTCCGGAAAGCACTCAGCCAACAAACAGCGGCAGTACCTCTGACAGCACTGTAGTTGCCGGCGGCAGCAAAAACGACAATGACGGCCTGCTTGCCAGCATCAACATCAGCATCCTTGGCCTTATAGGTCTTGTCGCCGGCGAAATCGGACTGTTCATGCTTGCGTTCCTTTCCGGTTACATGACCCACAAGAACGCATCCCGTCCTCCCAAGATCTCGCTTGAGGATCTGGTTGCCGCTCAGGCTCAGGCCGAACAGGAAGGCTATGAGGACGAGATGGCTCAGAACGAGGTTCGCGAGGCTGTTATGATGGCAGCAGATATGAACACCGAACCTTTCACTCCTCAGTTCTCTCCGCAGGTCAGCTTCGGTGCTCCCGACCCCACCGGAATGGGCACAGGATTTGATATGGGTATGATGCCTGGAATGGACGGCAGCGAAATGCAGTCCGGCTTCGATATGAACGCACAGGGAGTCATGCCGGGAATGGACGGCATGGGAATGCAGCCCGGTTTCGACATGAACGCGCAGGGAGCCATGCCGGGAATGGACGGCATGGGAATGCAGCCCGGTTTTGACATGAACGCGCAGCGAGTCATGCCGGGGATGGACGGCATGGGAATGCAGCCCGGCTGCGATATGAACGCACAGGGAGCCATGCCCGGAATGGACGGCATGCTGCCTCCTCCCGGCTACGGGATTTAAGCTCTGACTCTTTACATCAACAACCTTTTTTCTTGACAAAGGGAGAACACAATGAACAACAAAGGAAAGATGTTAAAAAAGTGGATTATCGCCATATTGTGCTGCGCTGTTGCCGCCTTTGCCATACCGCTTGTCACCACGGTATTTCTCGCAGACAACGACGGACCTGTGGTCATCATTCTTGACCCCGGTCACGGCGGCTCGGATGTCGGTGCAGTCAATTACACCAACGGTCTCAATGAGGCCGATGCAAACCTTGCCATAGCCCTCGCCTGCCGCGATGAGCTGCTCAAATACGACGGCATTGAGGTCTACATGACCCACACCGGACTTGACAAGAGTGCGCATCTTTCGCTGGGCGACCGCGTATCCATGGTCGGCAGCTACAACGCCGATATTCTTATCAGCCTTCACTGCAACGACTCCTCCACCGTTACAGCCAACGGCTCTGAGGTGTATGTTTCTCACAGCACCTACAGCCAATCCTACAACGGTGATTCCACTGCCCTTGCTGTGGAGTTCCTCAAGGAGTTCCGCGATCTCGGACTGCGCATCCGCGGCGTCAAGACCCGACTGAGCGACGGCAGCCGCATCTACCATCACCCCGACGGCACCATTGAGCTTGGTGACTATTACGCCGTTATCGGATCTACCATCAAGCGCTACGGCGTGCCCGGCATCCTCGTGGAGCACGGCTTTGTGACCGGCGACTATGAGTTCCTCAACTCACC
>JAZUOR010000376.1:0-6856 GCA_045604745.1 Acutalibacteraceae bacterium
GGCAATATTGAGGATATTCCGGATATGCTCCTCCGGGGAACGCTCCGCAGTCTGCCGGCATAATATGTAGCAGACCACACGGCGCGGCGTTGTCCGCGCAATCTTGAGCAAGGAGTAAGAACAGTATGAAATACACAAGAAACAACCCTGCGTGCGGCTGCACCCGTCAGCCGGTCTGCCCGACGCCAAAGCCCGCTGCCTGTCCCGCCGCCGTGACCGAATGTGCCATCCTGCCGGTCATGGTCATGATCCGTCCGCAGGTGTGGGACTGCACCTATACCTGCGGTCAGGCTTTGGCAAAGGGCACACTCTTTCCGGCTCTTGACAAGCCCTTCATGGGGAAGGGAGGCTGCTGCAATGGCTGACCGTCACACCCTGCTGTGCTGCCTGATGGCGGCCGACTTTGCCCTGCATGAGACCCGGCTCTATCTCGATACCCATCCCTGCGATCAGGCGGCAATGGCTGCTCTTGAGGAATACAAGGCTCAGGCCGACCGCCTCAGAGCCGAATATGAGAGCACCTTCGGTCCTGTTACCGCTGCCGCCGGAAAGACCGGTGACGCATGCTGGGTGAGTGACCCGTGGCCGTGGAACTACGAGTTCCATGAGGGACGCTGCTGATGCTGCCGGACAGATGATACGGCACAGGGGCTCCGGACGGATACGTTCTGTCCGGAGCCCCTGAAAAATGCGGGAATACGGGCAGAACGGCGTGCCTGTGAGGTTGACATCGGCAGTGGTATGGGGTATACTAACAATCTGGGCAACAAGCCCGATTATATCTGTATAACAGGAGAAATGCTATGCTGCCGTTTCTGAATATCTTTGGCATGGAGCTTCCCATGTACGGCCTTATGATGGTCACAGGAGGCTTTTTTGCGGTGCTGTTTGCGTGCCTGCGTGCCCGCAGACGGAAGCTTGATTCCATGGATGTGCTCCTCACAGCCATTTTCTGCTTTGTGTTCGGTCTGCTGGGAGCCAAGACTCTGTTCATCATCACCGAGATACCGGCCTACATCAGCCACATCGCAGCCCACGGCTTCAATCTCAACTGGCTGATGAATGAGATCATCACTGCCGGCATCGTCTTTTACGGCGGTCTTATCGGCGGCGTGTTCGGCGGCTGGATATACACAAGGCTGTTCCGGCTGGATTTCTGGAAGTACGCCGATCTGATGATTCCCTTCCTGCCGCTGGCGCACGGCTTTGGTCGTGTGGGCTGCTTCTGCGCCGGCTGCTGCTACGGCCGTGCCGCCCGTGAGAGCGACCCGGAATGGCTGCGCAGCCTTGCCGTGGTGTACACCGACGCCATCGGCGCACCCAACGACGGTATTGCCCGTTATCCGGTGCAGCTGTTTGAGGCCTGCTTCCTCGTTCTTGTGCTGTTCCCGGTTCTGGTGGCATTTTCCCGCAGGGAACGTCGTCCGGGCATGGTGGTCGGTCTTTATTTCATTGTCTACGGCGTGTTCCGCTTCCTCAACGAGTATCTGCGCGCCGATTCCATCCGCGGCATCTTCGGCGGCGTGTCCACCTCCCAGTGGATCAGCCTTACCCTTGTGCCGCTGGGCATTTTGATGCTGTCCGGACTGGTCAGCCCTCTGCTTCGCTCCAAATACCCCTTCAGAAAGCTCTCGACGGGCGAATTTGAGATAGTAACCGACGAGGACGACAATCCTCAGGCCTGCTGCGCCGTGTGCACCGAATGCGGTGAATGCGGACGCATTCCCGAAGCCGCCGAATATCCGCAGGCGGACGAGGAGGCAGCCGACGGCGAGACGGCGGACAAGTCTGCGGATATTGCTGAAGAACCCGAACAGGAGAAGGAAAATGATTAATTCGGTTGTGGTAATTCCCGCTCTCAATCCCGACGAGCGGATGGTCACTTATGTAAAGGCCCTTTCCGAGGCGGGCTTTGCAAAGATCATTGTAATAAACGACGGCAGCTCTGAGGAGTACGACAGCTTCTTTGCACGGGCCGACGAGGTGGACAACTGCGTTGTTCTGCGTCACGTGGAGAACCGCGGCAAGGGCTGTGCGCTCAAAACAGCCATGAAGCACTATCTTGACTACATTCAGGGCTGCGACGGCATCATCACTGCCGATGCCGACGGTCAGCACACCCTTGAGGATGCGGTCAACATCGCCGGACTCATGTCCACTATGGACGACGCGCTCATTCTCGGTGCCCGTGACTTCACCGCCGAGGATATCCCTGCCCGCAGCCGCTTCGGCAACCGCATGACCTCGATCGTCTTCAAGATGGCTCACGGCTGCTATCTGCGCGATACCCAGACCGGTCTGCGCGGCATTCCCAACAAGCTTATTCCCATTTTTGCCGACCTGCGCGGCGAGCGGTACGAGTACGAAATGAACATGCTCATCGAATGCTCCCGCCGCAGCATAAAGATGGTGGAGGAACCCATCCAGACCGTGTACATTGACGACAACAGCAGCTCCCATTTCCACGTTATCCGCGATTCCTTCAAGATATACAAGGTTGTGCTGAGAGATATGTTCATGTATCTGTTTTCCGGCTTTGTGTCCTTTATCGTGGATCAGGGACTTTTCAACCTGCTGGATCTTGTGCTGCTGCCCCTGCTGCTGAGCGGCATTCTTGAAAGCACCAGTCTCATCTGGACATACATAGCGGTTGGCGTTGCACGTTTCTTCTCCTCACTGCTCAACTACGCCATCAACAAGCGCTTTGCCTTCCAGCAGACTCAAAAGAGCGCCAGCTTCCTTGTGAAGTTCGCCGCGCTGGTGGTCATGGCGGCAACGGCATCCAGCCTGATCGTCTGGATGATAACCAGCCTCACTCCGCTGCCAAAGGCCATTGTCAAGCCGGTGGTGGATATCTGCTTCATCTTCATCAACTACACCCTGCAGAGGTCATGGGTGTTCAAGAAGAACGACAGCGACGACGAATAAACCTAACAAATCACGCATAATCCTCCTGCCGCCTGCGACAGGAGGATTTGACTGTGTAAGGAGGAAGAGCCATTGATTTTCGGAAAGCACATTAACCGGTACTATCTGCGCCATGCACCGTCACTGCTGATGGGTGTGCTGGCTCTGGTACTGGTGGATTACTTCCAGCTGGAGATACCTGAGCTGTACAAGCTCATAATCAACGGAATGAACACCGGCAGAGTGGAGCTGAACGGTCAGCAGATGGAGTTTACAATGGACTTTCTGCTGGACCACATCTGCCTGCCCATGATAATCATAATTCTTGTCATGGTCGTCGGGCGGTTCATGTGGCGCATATGCTTTTTCGGTGCCGCCATCCGCATGGAGACCGACATACGCAGCCGCATGTTCGACCACTGCAAGGACCTTTCCCGCCAGTACTATCAGGTCAACAAGGTGGGCAACCTCATGTCCCTGTTCACCAACGACCTTGAAACGGTGCAGGATTGCTTCGGCTCCGGCATACTGATGTTTTTTGACGCTCTGCTGCTGGGTGCGCTGGCAATCACCAAAATGTGGAGCATGGACTGGCTGCTCACCTGCTTTTCGCTCATACCCATGGCTCTGCTGCTGGTGGTGGGAACCCTTGTGGGCAGATACATGATGAAAAAGTGGGAGATCCGCCAGCAGGCCTTTTCCGACCTTTCCGACTTTTCGCAGGAGAGCTTTTCCGGCATCGCCGTCATCAAGGCCTTTGTCAAGGAGTTTCTTGAGCTGCTGGCCTTCCGCCGGCTCAACAGGCAGAACGAAAAGGCCAACGTGGACTACACACGCATTTCCACCCTGCTCAACATCGCCGTGGTCCTGTTCACGGAGTCGGTCATCTGCGTCATTCTGGGCTACGGAGGCTATCTTGTGCACAGCGGCAGCTTTGATGCCGGTCAGCTGGTGGAGTTCATAGGATACTTCACCTCTATTGTCTGGCCCATCATGGCAGTCTCCCAGCTCATTGACATGACCTCCCGCGGCAAGGCCTCGGTCAAGCGCATCAGCGAGCTGCTGGATACAAAGCAGGATGTCTGCGACCGTGAAGGCGTGGGCGAGCTGACCGATGTGAAGGGCTCCATAGAGTTCCGCGATCTTACCTTCCGCTATCCTGACGGCGAATACGATGCCCTGAGCGGCGTTTCCTTTACCATTGATGCAGGCCAGAGCGTGGGCATCGTGGGCAAGACCGGTTCGGGCAAGACCACCATCGTTGACCTCATCCTGCGCACCTACAACGTACCCGACGGCACTGTGTTTGTGGACGGTCACGATGTCAACGACGTTTCCATTCAATCGGTGCGTGCCGCCTCGGCCTATGTGCCTCAGGATAATTTCCTTTTCAGCGATACCATCGAAAACAACATTGCCTTTGCCTATGACGGGATAGACAGCGAAGCGGTGGAGGCCGCCGCACGCCTGTCCGACGTGCACGACAACATTGCCGGCTTCACCGACGGTTACAAGACGGTCATGGGTGAGCGCGGCGTTACCGTTTCCGGCGGTCAGAAGCAGCGCATATCCATCGCCCGCGCCCTGATGAAGGACGCACCCATACTCATTCTGGACGATTCGGTCTCGGCGGTGGACACAAAGACCGAAAAGATCATACTTGAAAATCTGCGCAGAAGCCGCGCAGGACGAACCACCATACTCATCGCCCACCGCATCTCCACCGTGGAGAGAATGGATAAGATTATCTTTGTGGACGACGGAAAGATCGCCGCTGTGGGCTCTCACAGCGACCTGTATGAGAACTGCGCAGATTACCGCAGGATGGTAGACCTGCAGAAGCTTGAGGAGGAAGGGGAGGAGCACAGCAATGCGTGAGTTTTATCCCCTGATAGTGGTGGGCGCTGTGGTGGGCGCCTTTGCACTGATGTTCATCATTGCCTATGCCACTATGAAAAACAAGAAGGAAGCCATAGGCTTTGACCGAAACATGAAGGACGGCGAGCTTATCCGCCGCCTGCTCAGATACGCAAAGCCCCATGGAAAGCAGTTTGCCCTTGTGGGACTTACCATGCTGTTTTCCGTCTCCTACGACATCATTGCGCCGCTCATTGTGGGCCGCATAGAGGAAATGGTCAAGGGTGATTTCCAGCTGCGTCATCTTTTTATGATGGTGGCGGTGTACGCCGGCATACTGGTCGTTTCGCTGGTGTGCTCATACATTCAGGCAATGGTGCTTCAGCGTACCGGCCAGAAGATACTGACCACCATGCGTGAGGATCTGTTTGTGCACATCGAGAGTCTTGCTCACGAGCAGCTCAACGCCATTCCCGTGGGCAAGCTGGTCACCCGCGTCACCAACGACACCAATGCCATTTCCATGATGTTCACCAACATCATCGTAAACCTTGTGAAAAACTGCTTTATCGTGCTGGGTGTCATGGTGGCGATGCTGTGCCTCAACTATCAGCTGACCCTGATGGTGCTGTGCTTTGTGCCCTTCATTGTTCTCTTTACGGTCATCTTCCGCAAGTTTTCCCGCAAGGCCTACCGCCGGGTAAAGGACTGCACCACCGACATCAACACCTATCTTTCGGAAAACCTGTCCGGCATCAAGATCACGCAGATTTTTAACTGCGAGGATAAAAAGATGCGTGACTTCAACCGCAGGAATGACGAGCTGGGCAAGGCCAAGCGCAAGCAGATATTCGTCTTCGGCATCTTCCGCCCGGTGGTTTACATGCTCTACATCAGCTCGGTGCTGTGCCTGCTGTATCTGGGCGGCAGAGGCTATCTGCGCGACACCAGCTTCCTCGGTCAGACCCTTACCAGCGGCACCATCGTTACGTTTTATATGTACATCTCAAAGTTCTTCAACCCCATCCAGAACCTTGCCGAGCAGTTCAACTGGATGCAGTCGGCCTTTGCCTCTGCGGAGAAGATATTCTCCGTCATGGATATCCGGCCCGATGTGGTGGACACCGAGGATGCCATTGAGCTGGAGGAGATAAAAGGCGACATCGAATTCCGGAACGTCTGGTTTGCCTATGTTCCCGACGAATGGGTGCTCAGGGATGTTTCCTTCAGGGTCAATGCAAAGCAGACGGTGGCCTTTGTGGGTTCCACCGGCTCCGGAAAGACCACCATCCTGTCGCTCATCTGCCGCAATTACGACATACAAAAGGGACAGATTCTCATCGACGGCATCGACATCCGCCGGATAAAAATATCCTCCCTGCGAAAGCACTTCGGGCAGATGCTGCAGGACGTGTTCCTGTTTTCGGGCACCATCCGCAGCAACATCCTTCTGCGTCAGGAGGGCATAACCGACGAGGAGATCTGGGATGCCTGCCGCTATGTCAACGCCGATTCCTTCATCGGCAAGCTGGAAAACGGCCTTGACGAGGTGGTGCGTGAGCGCGGAAACAACTTCTCAGCCGGACAGCGTCAGCTGCTGTCCTTTGCCCGCACCATCATCCACAGACCTTCGGTCATGATACTTGACGAGGCCACCGCCAACATCGACACCGAAACCGAGCTGCTCATTCAGGACTCCCTTGAAAAGATGATGAACGTGGGCACCATGCTCATCGTTGCCCACCGCCTTTCCACCATCCAGCACGCGGACAACATCATTTTGCTGTCCCACGGCCAAATCGTGGAGCAGGGCAACCACCAGGAACTGCTGCAACTGAAAGGAAAATACTATCACTTGTATACCTTGCAGTACAACAAGCAACAAATTCAAAACAGTTAAAAAACCGGCCCAAACGGGCCGGTTTTTTATGCATGTACAGGGGATTTTGGTGCGAAGGAAAGGCCCCGGGGATAGAAGAACCGGATTTTTTCGTCGGCGATCTTCAGGGTGACCTCCCGGGTGATGAGGGCTTCGCCGTCCACATTTACGGGGGTGGGGCCATCGCAGCGGATGGAGACCTCAAGTCGGAGG
>JAZUOR010000377.1:0-2849 GCA_045604745.1 Acutalibacteraceae bacterium
GACCGCTTGGCCTCCGACTTGGGGCTGGAATTCGACGTGCTCAGTCCGGAGCAAAAAGCCTATCTGGGCATCTGATTTTCCTTTATAAAATCTGTCACGAGGCGGTGAGACCATGGAAAATTTAGACTTTGAAGATCGCAGAGACGAACTGTTTTCCAAGCTGGAGAATAAGCAATACCGAAGTCTGAAGCTCACACTATGTGATATGAACGAGTATGATATCGCTGCGTTTTTGGAGGAACTGGACCCCTCTCAGCTTGCCATGGTCTTCCGTATGCTCTCCAAAGAGCAGGCGGCGGAGGTTTTTGCCAATCTGGAAGTGCAGGAGCAGGAGTGCATCATCAACTCCGTCACCGATGCCGAGCTCGGCAGCATCATTGAAGAGCTGTACGTTGACGACGCGGTTGACATGATGGAAGAACTGCCGGCAAACGTCGTCAAGCGCGTCATGCGCACGGCAACACCGGAAACGCGAAACCTCATCAACCAGTTCCTGAAGTATCCCGAGAACTCCGCCGGCAGCATTATGACCGCCGAGTTCGTGGATCTGAAAAAATATATGAACGTGCGCGAGTCCATCGCGCGCATCCGCCGCATCGGCGAGGACAAGGAGACGATTTACACCTGCTTCGTCACCAGCGCCGACCGGAAGCTGGAGGGCATCGTCTCCGTCAAGGACCTGCTTCTGAGTGACGACGAGGCCAGCATAGAGGACATTATGGACACCCGGGTAATCTGCGCAAAGACGACGGATGACCAGGAGGAAGTCTCCGCACTCATCTCCGATTATGACATGCTCGTCGTTCCTATCGTGGACAAGGAAAACCGGCTTGTCGGCATCGTCACCGTTGACGACGTCATCGACGTTCTGGAGCAGGAGGCCACCGAGGACATTGAAAAGATGGCCGCCATCCTGCCCTCGGACCGTCCCTACATGCGTTCAAGCGTCTGGGAACTGTGGAAAAACCGCATCCCCTGGCTGCTGCTGCTGATGATCTCCGCAACCTTCACCGGCATGATCATCACGTCGTTTGAAAGCGCCCTCGCCGCGCAGGTCGCGCTGACGGCGTTTATCCCGATGCTGATGGACACCGGCGGAAACACCGGCAGTCAGGCCAGCGTCACCATCATCCGCGCGCTCTCGCTGGGCGACGTGGAATTCCGGGACATTCTGCGTGTCATCTGGAAAGAGTTCCGTGTGGCACTGCTGTGCGGCATCGTGCTCGCCGTTGTGAGTTTCGGCAAAATTCTGCTCGTGGACCGCATGCTGCTTGGCAACGACTCGATCACCGTTTTCGTCGCCATGACGGTCACGCTCACCCTCGTCATCACCGTGCTGTGCGCCAAATTCGTCGGCTGCACGCTGCCGATGCTCGCACAGCGGCTCGGCTTCGACCCCGCCGTGATGGCCAGTCCGCTCATCACAACCATTGTGGACGCTGTGGCGCTGCTTGTATATTTCGCAGTGGCCAAGCTGCTCCTTGGTGTATAAACAGAACACGTCGGCCTTACGTGGATACAGCCGGCTCTGGAATAAAATTCTTATTATGAGGTGAAAATCATGTCAACTTTCCGCGATGTAGACAGACTTATGGAGCACTTCCTTGAAGTGGGTCCCGTTGGCTGCTGCCTTGCCGTCACGCAGGGCGAGGACACGATCTATGAAAAGTATTTCGGCACCGCCGATGTTGCCGGCACAACGCCGCTGGCTCCTGAGCATGTCTTCCGTCAGTACTCCATGACGAAGGTGCTCGCCGCCATCTGCGGCCTCATCCAGCTTGAGCGCGGCGCTTTCCTGCTCAACGACCCGGTTTCCGCCTACCTGCCCGAGTATAAGCACATGCAGGTGCAGGTGCAGCGCGAGGACGGCAGCTTTGACACCGTGGAAAGCAAAACTCCCATCACGCTGCGTCACGCCTTCTCCATGAGCGTCGGCATGATGGGCGCGCCCGACACGCTCACCGGCCAGCGTTACCGCGAAGTGCATGAGAAACTCGGCGGCAACAAGATCCTCAACGCCTACGATCACCTCACCGAGGTCCGCGCGATGGCCGAGATCCCGATGCTTTGGGAACCGGGCACAAGCTGGCAGTACAGCGTGGGTCTTGAGCTGATGACCGCGGTGGTCGAGGTGACCTCCGGCATGAAGCTTGCCGATTTCATGCAGAAAGAGATCTTTGATCCGCTCGGGATGAAGGACTCCGGCTATCACTTCAAGGGTGACATGGCCGACCGTCTTGTGGATTGCACCCAGCGCAACGCGGACGGCAAGGCCGAAAAGCTCGTTGCGGACTTCATGGAGGATCGCTCCTATCAGCCCGATTTCATCTATCAGTGCGCCTCCACGGGCGTGCTGTCCACGCTTCCCGATTACACGAAGTTTGCCAAGATGCTCGCCAACGGCGGCAGGCTGGGCGATGTGCGCATCGTCGGCCGCAAGAGCATTGATCTGCTGCGCCGCAACCAGCTCAGCGATCAGCAGCTCTTCGACATGCACAACCGCAGCCTCTTCACCGGCTCGAACTACCTCAAGGGCTACGGCTACGGCATGGGCGTGCGCACGATGCTCGATCCCGCCCTGGGCGGCAGCAACGGCTCTGTCGGCGAGTTTGGCTGGTGCGGCATGATGGGCACCTATCTGTCCGTTGACCCGGACGAGAAGACCTCCATCGTCTACATGCATCAGATCATGCCGAACATGGAGGAGTACACGCACCTGCGTCTGCGCTCCGTCGTCAACGGTCTGTTCAAATAAACACGGCAAAAGCATATCGGCGCAAAGCGGGCGGGTCAAAGTGACCCGCCCGTTTTCCCGCAATATGAAAAAGCGGGGCTTCCACCCGGGAAGA
>JAZUOR010000378.1:0-2892 GCA_045604745.1 Acutalibacteraceae bacterium
CCTCAACGGCTGCGGTTCCCACGCGGATGCCTTCCTCTTCAGCTGGAGCACCGAGGAAGAGGTTCGTGAGTGCATGCGCAAGAAGATCGACAGCTATGCCCCGAACGGCGGTTACATCTGCCGCGGTTACGTGGTTGCCGCCAAGGGCGATGAGACTGTTGCGCCGCGCCGCTACTGGGTTGGCGACGAGTATCTCAAGTACGGCCGCAACTGGTATCAGAATCACTAAGCTTTCCGTTTTTAAGAAGCACGGCGTCTTCACAAAAGAAACGCCGTGCTTGTATTGCTTGCACTCCAACGATTTAGAGTGGCACAGATTCTGAGCGGATTGAGAGTTTGAAAATTATTTTTTGGAGGATATGCAAATGAACGAAAAAGACAATTTGATGAAGATGCTCAGGGGCGACATGCCGGACTGGCTGCCTTTTGACGGCTACGGAATGGAGACTCCCGGAATTGAGCCGATGATTACGCAGGTGAACTGCAGCGCCTTTGTGCGCCACGACAACAAGGATATGTTCGGCGTGGAATATACGGCGACGGACAGCGCGGGCGGCGGCTCCCTGCCCACCCCCAACTATTTCATCCTCAAGGATATCCACGACTGGCCTGATGTCATCAAGGTGCCGGATCTGAGCGACATTGACTTTAATGAGCTCGCCAGAAAGGATATGGAAGGCATTGACCGCAGCAAGACAGCCATCAAGATCCGTCCGGGCGGCGGCTATTTCCAGCTTCTGATGTCCTTTATGGGCTTCACGGAGGGCCTGTTTACGCTGGCTGTGGATCCGGAAGAGGTTTACAACCTGTTTGAGTATCTGGCCGATTTCTACGATGAGCTTGCCGTGCGTATGATCGACGCCTACCGGCCTGACATCTTCGGCCTGGGTGATGACGTTGCCTCTGCGCAGAACCTGTTTATCTCCTATCCGATGTGGAGTGAGCTTGTCAAGCCCTTCCAGCAGCGTTTCGCCAAGCACGCCAACGAGCTGGGCATTCCGTGCTCGATGCACTGCTGCGGTAAGTGCGACGTGCTGATTGACGACTGGATGAGCTATGGCGTCAAGATCTGGGATCCGGTTCAGACCATGAACGACATTCCCGCCATCAAGGAGAAGTACGGACGCAGCCTGATCCTTGCCGGCTGCGGCTCGCATCAGGATGCTTTCCTCTTCAGCTGGTCCACGGAGGAAGAGGTGCGCGAGTGCATGCGCAAGAAGATCGACAGCTATGCCCCGTACGGCGGCTACTTCTGCCGCGGCTACGTGGCCGGCCCGAAGGACGACCCGACCGTCGCGCTGCGCCGCAACTGGGTTGTGGACGAGTATCTGAAGTACGGCCGCGACTGGTATCAGAGAAACGCGTAAGCAGACGTTATAATTTTTGGGGAGGTGTAAACGCATGACAGAAAAAGAAAACTTTTTGAGAATGCTCAGAGGCGATATGCCGGAGTGGCTGATTTTCCAGGGCTCCGGGGAGCTGCCTCCCGAGATCAAGCCTGCAACGGCAATGTGCCGTGGCCCGGTGTTCCGTCAGGGCGGCAGGGATATTTTTGGCATTGAGTACACAGCAACGGACAGCACGGGTGGCATGGAGCTGCCTACTCCCAACAACTTCATCCTCAAGGACATCCACGATTGGCCGGATGTCATCAAGCTGCCGGACATCAATGATTTCAACATCGAAGAGATTGCCAGAAAAGAGCTTGAGAAGATTGATCGCAATGAAGTGGCGGTCAGCCTGAGCGCGCCGAGCGTTGTCCAGGGCTATTTCCAGACGCTGATGGCCTTTATGGGCTTCTCTGAAGGCCTGTTCACGATGGCCTGCTATCCGGAAGAGGTTTACAACCTGTTTGAGTACCTGGCCGATTTCTTCGACGAGCTTGCCGTGCGGATGATTGATGCCTACAGACCCGACATTTTTGGCATTGCGGACGATGTCTCCTCTGCCCAGAACACCTTTATGTCCTACGACATGTGGTGCGAGCTCATCAAGCCCTTCCAGGTGCGGATGGCCAAGCACGCCAACGAGCTGGGCATTCCGATTTCCATGCACTGCTGCGGCAAGTGCGAGCATCTGATCGACGACTGGAGAAGCTTCGGCGTCATCATGTGGAACCCGCCGCAGGACATGAACGATCTGGATGCCATCAAGAAAAAGTACGGCCGCAGCCTGATTCTCAATGGCTGCTCCTCGCCCAAGGATCCTTACCTCTTCAGCTGGAGCACGGAGGAAGAGGTTCGCCAGTGCATGCGCGACAAGATCGACAGATTTGCCCCGGACGGCGGTTACATCTGCCGCGGCTTCGTGGTCGCTGCCAAGGACGATCCGACGGTTGAACAGCGCCGCAACTGGGTTGCGGATGAGTATCTAAAGTACGGCCGCAACTGGTAACAGAAGCACTAAACCGAAATTTAGCAAGTACACGGCGTTTCCCGAACGGGAAACGCCGTGTTTTTTATGCCGCAGAAAAGCGGGAGAATGCGGACTTGCGTGTTTGGAATACAGTTGCTTCAAAATCCGGTTGATATAGATGGCCTATGGAGAATTATATCTGATAGCCATAATGGATATAAATGCCTGTTAATCCAGACAGATTGCGTTTTGCCTGTAAATGTTGGAGAATATAGGGGGAAATGAAGGGAAGGGGCTTGATGCGCGCATCGAATTGATGTATACTAACAAAATAAATAAAATGTGGAATACAGACTTTGCCGTGCCGGTCGTGGACCGTAATGAAGTTCATGAAGCAAAGCTGATCTGGCGAAGATGCGAACATGGCACACGACAGCAAAGATACTGGAAACCAAAACAATCTGCATTTGAAACTTCAGAATGATAATTGGTCGTTATGGGAGCTATTAAAAGTATACAAGGAGTTTGAAAATGAGA
>JAZUOR010000379.1:0-4052 GCA_045604745.1 Acutalibacteraceae bacterium
TGCCGATGCCCTTGCACAGCAGAATACCACCGGATCCATTTCCTTTGCCAACGGCACCTTCACCATGGTTAATAACTACAACGGCAGCGAGGTCAGTCAGTCCGGTGAATATCAGCACACTCAGGCCATCGTTTCCCTCATAGTCGGCGAAGACACCCTTTACGGCTTCATCAACGGCGAGCACCTGATCGTCGCCGAAAGCGGCATCAGCATGATCTACGACATCAGAAAGTAATACCCCGGAACGCTCCGGAACAAATTACAGTTTGTGGAGGATAAAATCATGAAAAGAGTTTTTGCAATCATCGTTTGTGCCCTTATGCTTTTCGCCCTGTGCTCCTGTGCCGCAAAGGACGAGTCCGTTGCCGGCACTCAGTGGCAGCTGACCGGTGTTGACGTCGGCGGCATTCAGGTTTCCGGCGCTGAAAATCTGGCAGCAAACGGCTTTACCGGCTCAATAGTCTTTGCCGACGATCAGTATACTCTCACCCTTGTCGGCGAGCAGCAGACCGGAACCTACACCCAGAAAGACGACATCCTCACTCTGACCGGCAGCAAGGTCATCTTCGGCGTGCTGAACGGGAACACTCTGGACATTGAGGATGATTCCATAGGTACTCTCACCTTCGAAAAGCAGTAATCAGGTACATCCAGGAGGTTGACCATGAAAAGATTTTTAGCTGCAGCAATTTGCGCTTTGCTGCTTGTATCCATGTGCGGATGCTCTGCTCTGAGCAACCTGTTCGTCGGCGTAAACGACAGTGAATGGACTCTTGTCTCTATGACCGACAATGGCGTTGAGCTGGACGAAGCCTACCTTGCCGAGGCCGGTGTGACCGGTTCCATCGCCTTTGACCAGAAAACCTTCACCATGGATCTGCAGGGCAGCACCTTTGACGGCACCTATGTGCTGAACAACGGAGTGCTTACCATGACCGTCGGCGAAGAGGTCATCGAGGCCACCTGTCAGGATGATATCATCACCATGCATATCGACGGCGCCACACTTTTCTTTGCCGAGCAGTAAATTTCATACATAACAGAAACCGGAGCAGCGGGATATCCCGTCGCTCCGGTTTTTTATTGCCTTTTTCTTCGCCCCGGTCAGGACAAGTCAGCTGTTCCGTGGCATTTATCCGTCACTGTCCGGTAATAACCTCCACGCTGTCCGGCATTGCATTGCTGAGTCTGACATACTGCCTGTAGGATATGTCGTTCTTCTGGATGTCCAGAAGGCTCAGATTGACCAGTGTATAGAGAGGAGTCGGATCGGTTATCCTGTTCCGTGCCAGTCTGAGCTCATGCAGCTGAACAAGACCGGAAAGAGCTTTGACGCTGGATATCCGGTTGTCATCAAGATTCAGAACGGTAAGCTCCGTCATGCCGGCAAGGCAGCTCACATCCTCAATGACATTGCCGCGGGCAATGAGTTTTCTGAGTCCCTTCATTTCGGCTGCTGCGCTGATGTCCTTTATCCTGTTAAGGCTTATATCCAGCTTTTCTGCCGAAACCAGAGAACTGAGACAGCTGATGTCTCTGAGCTGGTTGTCTGCCGCGCTGAGCTCTCTGAGGGCGGTAAGTCCGGCCAGAGGTCTGAGGTCGTAGACGCCGCAGCTGTCAAGCTTCAGCACCTCAAGCTTCACCAGTCCCGACAGAGGAGAGATATCCTCCAGACGGCGGTTGCCCGTCAGATTGAGTTCCCTGAGGCCGGTAAGTCCCGCCAGAGGCCTGAGATCGGTTATCTGATTGGAGGAGTACCCGTTTTCGCCGTTGTCCTTCTGTCCCAGATCAAGCTTTTCAAGGAAAATACACTGGGACAGCACCGAAATGTCGCTGATTTCAAGACCGCACAGTTCAAGCTCGGTGACATCGCTGTAAAACTCCACGCCGCCCAGATTGAGAAGTCTGCGCTCGCAGAGCACTCCATCCTTGAGACTGTAATCCTCGCTGCTGTAGGCTTTATCCTCAAAAACAAAATAGCTTGCGTAATCATAGGCTCTGCCGTCCAGCTCGAAGTACTCGTCGTAGCTGTAGGACTGACCGTTCACCTCAAAATAATCGTTGCGGCTGTAGGCCTGTCCGTCAAACTCGATGTAATTCTCCCGGTCGTATATCACATCGTCTATGATGAAATGCTCTGTACGGTCATAAAGCCGGTCGTCAACGGTAAAGTACTCAAGCTTATCGTACACTTCACCGCGCAGGGCGAAAAAGGACTCTTTTGCATAGGGCTGCCCGTCATGGAGGAAATAGTCCTCCCGGCTGTAGGCCTGTCCGTCTACGTTGTAGTATTCGTCAAGGCTGTAGAGCTGTCTTTCGGCAAAGAAGTAATTTAGGAAGAACCACGCCGCTGCAGCCGCAGCCGCCAGCAGCAGTATTGCAAGCAGCACTGCTGTCACGCAGCCGGCTCTGCCCTTTTTCTTTTTGTTCTTCTTTTTTCTCTCCTTCTTTTCCGGTTGTACAGCATAGACTTCGGCATCTTCTGCGAACGCTTCCTCTTCTTCATCGGAGACCCCGGACTGCTCCTCACAGATTTCCTCTTCCGAAGATGTCTCGTCTTCTTCGGCATGAGCCCCGGCGACTTCGTCCGAAGCATTATCTTCTTCCTGAAGCATCTCAGGCTCTTCCGGAGTATTCTCCGGCTCTTCATCCTGAGCAGCGGGCTCTGCGGGCAGTTCAGCAGTATCCTCCGCCTGAGTCTCAGACAGTTCTTCCGGAACGTCTGTCACTTCCTCCGAAGTCTCGTGCTCTTCCGCCTGTCCATCGCTGCCATCACTCGTTTCCGGAAGCACACCGAATTCAAGATCTATATCTTTTTCAATTCTTTTTTCCGGAGTGTCGGCTATGTCGTCGAAGAGATCAATCAGGTTTCCGGTTTCTGCGATCTCGTTTTCCCTTGTGTTATCCGTCATCGCTCTGCATCCTTTCTGCTGTTTTGCCGCTGCGTCAGCGGTATATTATTTTATATAATACCACAAACAGGCAGAATATGGAAGAATGCAAAGCAACAAACAATTCCCATCCGATTCATAAATAATCACAATTATTCCTGCAAAGAACAGAACAAAGCCGCCCCGGTCCACACCTTAACGGCGGCAGACAGAGCGGCTCATATTATGATTTTGTATCAGTCATCCGGATATCCCATGGGATTGCTGCTGATGAATCGCCAGCCATCGGCACACATGTCGTCGATGGAATACCTCGCCTCCCAGCCCAGCAGCTCCTTTGCTCTGGTGCAGTCGGCAAAGCTGTTGTCAATGTCTCCTGCACGGCGTCCGGTCACCTTATATGCCACCGGTCTTCCGCTTGCCTTTTCAAAGCAGTGCACCAGCTGAAGAACCGAGGTGCCGTTGCCTGTTCCCAGATTGATGGCCTCCACTCCGGTACCCTTCATGACATATTCCATGGCGCGCAGATGTCCGTCGGCAAGATCGCAGACGTGGATGTAATCGCGCACTCCGGTACCGTCAGCGGTATCGTAATCGTCACCGAATACGCTCAGCTGCTCGCGTCGTCCCACAGCCACCTGCGCGATATACGGGAACAGGTTGTTGGGGATTCCCTGAGGATCCTCGCCGATCAGTCCGCTCGGATGGGCACCGATGGGATTGAAGTAACGCAGCAGGGCAATGCTCCACTCGTTGTCGGACACCCACAGGTCGCGGAGTATCTCCTCGATCATCAGCTTGGTGCGGCCGTATGGGTTGGTTGCCGAATTGGGCATATCCTCCACATAGGGCACAGGGTTGTTCATGCCGTACACCGTTGCCGAGGATGAGAAAACCAGCTTTTTGCAGCCGAACTTTGCCATAGTCTGACAGAGGATAAGCGTGCTGAGCAGATTATTGTAATAATATTCCATAGGTATCTGCACCGACTCACCCACTGCCTTGAGTCCTGCAAAGTGAATAACGGCTTCAATTTTGTTTTCTGCAAAGATTTTGTCAAGTCCTGCACGGTCACGGATGTCGCATTCGTAGAATTTAACGTCCTTGCCCGTAATTTCTTTGATTCGTTTTACACTTTCACTCTTGCTGTTGCAAAGATTA
>JAZUOR010000380.1:0-2225 GCA_045604745.1 Acutalibacteraceae bacterium
CTGTTTTTGCGGATCGGAAAGGCCTCCGTTCGTGTCTGAACGGAGGCCTTTGTCGGCGTATCGTTATCAGGGAGCAACGGGACTGTTCTGAACCAGTGAGCCGGTGTTGTTGTCCCCGATAAGGGTAACAGTAAAGTCGGAGGTTTTTTCGTGTCCGGAACGGAACACGGTCAGTGTGACGGTGTCGCCCACGTTTTTGGATTCGATGGCGTTCTGAAGGTCGCTGAGACTGAGAGTTTCCTGTCCGTCGCAGGATACGATGATGTCGCCGACCTGAATGCCTGCAGCGGGCAGAGTGGAGTTGGAATAGAAGGCGCGGATGAGCAGACCCTCAGGTACATCGTACCAATGGGCGGTCTGGGAGGTGATCTCGCTGCAGGAGATACCCAGCGCCGGACGGACTACGGAGCCTTCCTCAATGAGCTGCCGGATGATGGGCAGTGCGGTGTCAATGGGAATGGCAAAGCCGAGGCTTTCATAACCTTCGTCGACTATCTTGGCGGTGTTGATGCCGATTACCTGACCGTACATGTTGAGCAATGGGCCACCGGAGTTGCCGGGATTGATGGCAGCGTTGGTCTGCAGATACTTCATGGCGCTGTCGGAGGTTCCGGTGTCTTCGTCAATGACTCGGTCAATGCCGGAAATAATGCCGTTG
Organism: Acutalibacteraceae bacterium; assembly: GCA_045604745.1. Lineage (GTDB taxonomy): Bacteria > Bacillota > Clostridia > Oscillospirales > Acutalibacteraceae > SIG598. The sequence goes on from JAZUOR010000380.1 coordinate 659, forward strand.
GTGATGGAGCCGGCAAACTGGGAGCCGCCGGGATTGCCTATGGCAACGACCTCATCACCCAGAACAAGGGCGGAGGACTGACCCAACTCGGACACGACCAGATTCAGGCCGGTGGGGTCAATTTTAAGCACGGCAAGGTCGGTGCGGGCATCGTTGCCGATAACGGTGGCTTCGACCTCCTGCATCTCGCCGTTTTCATCGGCGATGGTGACAGTGATGTCGAACTGCTCGTAGCCGTCATCGTCAATAACGTGTGAGTTGGTAACGATGTAGCCCTCCTCGTCAATGACAAAACCGGAGCCTTCGGAATAGACGTAGGAAGCCCAGCCGTAGGCGTTGTAGTAAACAGTGACGCTGACCACAGCGCTGCGGAATTTGGCTGCAATCTGGGCATAGGTCAGCCGTTCGCCGCTGGAAGGAATATAATCAACGTTGGTTTCGGGCGATTCGGTGACCTCAAGGGTGACTGAAGGCGTTTCTGCGGAAGAGTCTGCGCTCTTGCCACCGGTGAGCCGGTCGGAGAGCCATATTCCGGCTACGATACCGACGGCGATAACGGCAATTGCAAGCAGGGTGAAGAACACTGTCTTTGCGGTCTTCGCGCCGTCAGTATAGCCGGACGGTGCAGAGGCGTAGGCCGGCTGATAATTCTGCTGCTGATAGCCCTGAGACTGATAAGCGGATGGCTGATACTGAGGCTCGCTGGCGCGGAAGACGTTTGTTCCGGGCTGGTATCTGATACTGTACTCTCCTCCGACGGAGCTGTCGGGCTGAGAGGGATAGCTGCTGTTGTCGCCTGCGGGCGGCTGGTAATCGGGATTATACTGATTGCTGTTTGGCTGATTGAAATTATCCATTCAAATCGCCCCTTTCTTGCTACGAATATAGCATCGCTTTATGATGCGTATGTCGGCGGTGAGTGATGGATGAGTGACGATAGAGTGCGGATTATATTATCTCAGCGATAAGATCAAACGGGGATGTTGAATTCAAACTCGCAGTGAGAGCCCTCAGAGCTCCGTACCTCAATGTCACCCTTGTGCAGACCGATAACGGTCTTGACGATGAACAGTCCCAGTCCTACACCGGTCTTGTCGTGGCTGCGGGACTTGTCCGATTTGTAGAAGCGCTCAAAAATGCGGGGCAGATCCTCCGAGGGGATGCCTATGCCGCTGTTGGCGATGCGCACATGGGCGTTGCGCTCACGGCTGAACACCTTGATGCTGATATAGCCGCCCTGATTGGTGAACTTGACGGCGTTTTCCATCAGATTATAGACGACCTGATGAAGCAGATCGGGGTCTCCGCGGACATAAAGGGGCCTGATGTTCTCCATGCCCTGGATATCTATCTGTTTTTCTTCTATGCGCTGCTCGAAGGAGAGCAGGGTGTTGGTGACTGTTTTGGAAAGGTCAAAGCGCTGATAATTCAGCTTGAGTTTGCCGCTGTCTATGCGCGAAAGGTCCAGCATGGAACGCACCAGACGGGAAAGGCGCTTGGTTTCCGAAGAGACCACCGTGAGATAGTGGGTGTGGCGATCATCGGGTATGGTGCCGTCCAGAATGCC
>JAZUOR010000381.1:0-3627 GCA_045604745.1 Acutalibacteraceae bacterium
GCGGACGGCTGTGGCCTCTGCTTCTCTTCTTTTCCATCGCCTACTTTGCATGGTGTCAGCTGGTGCTGGGCAAGCGGGACGGACTGTGGGCACGAATGGGACTTTTCATCGCCTCCCTTGCTGCCGCCTCAGGCACTGCCCTGATAACCCTTGTGCCCTCCTTCACCATCAACGCGGAACGCTCGGCGGCGGTCTATCCTGTGAGCAAGGTGGATGCGGTCAATTTTTTTGACCTTGCCGCTTCTCTTTTCTCCGGTGCATTTTCCGACGGCGCTGTGCTGCCGCTGATGTTCTGCTCCACGATGTGCATACTGCTGCTGCCGCTGTATCTGCTCAACTCCCGGCTGCCGCTGGGTGAACGGCAGCTGTGCGCCCTGTTTATCGGGATGCTGGTCATTTCCATGTGCATTCCGGCGCTGTGCTGGATGTGGCTGGGCTTTTCCGCGCCCACCGGTACGGTGTGCTGCTGCGGCTGTGTTTTCTGCCTGTTTGCCCTGTCTGCGGCTGTGCGTCTGACTGCCCAGCCCATGCGCATCCGGGTCAGCAAGGTGCTGCTCTGCTGGGTCATAGCCGCCGGACTGTTCCTTGCAGCACTCATTTTCGGACACGCCGAATACTCCCTCTACGGCATAATCTTCACCGGTGGTTTTCTGACCATGTACGCCGCTGTGACAATCGTCGCTCTTTCCGGCAGAGGCATCTCCGCCGGCTTCTGCATCGTCATTCTTGTGTGTGTGGCCTGCGAGTGCGCTCTTGGCGGCATGATGGGTCTGCGCTCTGCCGCCGAAGAACTGCCGCTGGTCACAGTCGCCCGGCTTGAACAGGAGGAACGGCAGGAAAAGAACCTCGACAGTATTCTCACCGGCAGCGAGCTCAACGGCGGCTCCGATTTCTTCCGCATAAGAGGCGTTTATGTCGAACAGCGCGGTCGTGCTGACGCTCCATGGAGCTCCACCGACGAGAGCCGCAATCTCCTGTCCGTGCTGGGCATCAGCGGCGAGGCGGGCTACACACCTGTGACCGATTCCCTGTTCGGAATCAAATATGTCATATCCTCCGAGCCTTCCTCCGACTATCTTCCGGTAGGCATGGCCGACCGGCTGAGCGTTGGACGCAACAACTCCGCTCTTGGGCTGTGCCTTTCCGTTGACATGGCTGCCGGAAGGGTGACCAGTGTGAGCAGCAATCCATTTGCCGCTCAGAACGAATTGATATCTGCCATGGCCGGCTCGGAACGCAGACTGTTTATTGAGACTGCACTGACCGGACGCGAGGGCGACGGCGCCAGCATCGTAGAAACCATCGACGGCATTGAGCTGGTACGCAGCGCTCAGACCGGGCAGGTCATATTTACTGTGCTCATCCCCTCCGACGGACCGCTGTACATGTATCTTGGCTCCGGCGAAGGCATCGCGGAGACCATCGCCGTCAACGGCGCGCCACTGGGTCCTGTTGACCTGAGTGCCATACACCGTCTCGGACATTTTTCCCGCGGCGATATCGTCACGGTCACATTGCCGGTAAGCGGCGAGCGGCTGGATCTGAAGGGCTCATGGTTTGCCGTACTGGACACCGCCCTGACCGAGACAGCCATGCTGCAGCTGGCTCAGCAGAACGCCTCCTACATACATGTTGACGGCAGCACGGTGACATGCACCGCCACCGTTTCCGAAGGACAGATGTTCATGACCACCATTCCGTGGCAGAGCGGCTGGCGCGCCTATGTGAACGGCGTTGAAACGGACACTCTTTGCGCGGCAGGTTCTCTGCTGGGCATCAACACCGGCGCAGGCATACACGATATCCGGCTGGTGTATGAGCCGGAGGACTTCACCGTCTGCCTTATCATCAGCATTGTGTTCGCACTGTTCGGCTTCCTGCTCACCTGCATTCTGGATTCTGACCGGCTGAGCCGTATCTACGAAAACAACCTCCGCATAGAGGAGGAGGTCGAGATGCAGGAGCTGCCGCCCCAGGAGGATATGTTCGCCACCTACAGCAGCTACATGATACCCGATGTTCCCGATCTTGACGATCTGGAAGACGACTTCGAGGACTACTACAAGGGCATGTGAACAACATAAGGAGCTTACAGAATGGGCATTATTAAAAACCACCCCGCTGCATTTTTGTTTTTCCTTGGCTTTGAGATAACCGGCATCGCCGCACTGCTGGTCGTCAGTCCGCTTGCATACGGCGATTTCGTCGGGCTGTGCGGTCTTGCTTTCGTGATCGGCTGCGCAGTGATCTTAGCAGCGATGATCACAGGCATTGTCCGTACGTTCAGAACAGAAAAGAACGGCGAAAAGCCCCGGAAGGGCTGGTATAAAAAGGAGCTTGCGGTCGAATATTCCTCCGCAACGCCATTTGAGACCGTCTACTGGATCATCGTCTGTCTGCTGACGCCGATCACCGCCTTTCTGCTCGTCCCCGTACTGGACTATTACACCATGGGCGCACTCCTCATAACCACAGGCATAACGGTTTTTCTCCCATGCATCCGAAAGGATGCTGCACAAAAGTGGTTTCTCAGAGCCAAAAACACCCGGCAGTATTTTGACCTGAGTTCCGGAGAAAACAAGGAGCTCATCGACAGCCTTTGCGGCGACTACGTCCACGCATACATGGAGCACAACTGGGACGACGACGCAATGGATTTCATTTACAATCTGCTCCGGCGGGAAAACGCTCTCAACGGAAACATCCGATGCTTCCGGGTATCCGGTGATTTTCTGCATGAGAAGTACGGCTGCTGGAAAAACGAACAGATAAAGGGCTACGTGCTCGTCCCATTTTCACAGTTTGAGCTTAACCCAAAGAACGGCCAGAAGCTTCGCAGCTATCTTAACCGGCATTCATCCACCACACTGACAACGCTCATCATCTCCGCATTCGGAGAAAAGAAGAGTCTTTCGTCGGTGGATTACGCCCATCACGCAGCAGGCGAAGAGCTGTGTTCTCTCTCGACGGATATATCCGGCTTCGGGCGTACCGGCGCCGATGTGTACTTTGCTCTATCCTCTGCCTCCGGACGCGATGACATGTCAAAGCGTTACCACCGCTGTCTGCTGGCAGTGCGAGGCGCACAGGCCGACAGCGCAGATGCCGGCGAAATTGAAGCACGGCTGTCGGGAACCGACAGGTATTATCTCAGCGGCTTTTCCTATTCTCCCGAAGAGCATATCCTTTGTCTCACCGTTATCATCGACGACGACATCGACGCAGAAAACTGGGACATGAGCGAAGAGGATTACGACCCCAGCCACACCCTTGTCTATCATTGCGACCGGCTGGACTGGTACTACGACCATTATCTCGACGTATCAAAAACCATGCAGGTCATTGAGAAGATAACAAAAAAGCCGAATAATACTGGCCCCGAACAGGCCATCTGACAAAACAACCCTGCCGCAACGCAATTAGTTACGGCAGGGTCATTTTATTATTTGCTCCTGTCAAGCCGCCGGAGCCCATACAGTGCCGCTCCGCACAGCACCGCACAGATAATAACTGCGGGGATATGCACACCGGACGATGTGACCAGTATTGCGGTAGGGCCGTGGGCTCCGCCGGTCACGGCAAGGTCTTCGGGCATGCGTGCTGCCGCACAGCCCGCGTGGAGCACCG
>JAZUOR010000382.1:0-3487 GCA_045604745.1 Acutalibacteraceae bacterium
ACTTGCATGTGTTAGGCACGCCGCCAGCGTTCGTCCTGAGCCAGGATCAAACTCTCTAAAAAATTGTATCTCAACCCCGAAGGGTTAAAACCTTTTTTAGAGCTTTGAAGCTCAAGTCATTGCTGACTAATTTGCGGTTTCATGAACCGCTTAATAAAAGGAATTTTGGGTTCTCGTTAAAGTTACGTTGTTTAATTTTCAAGGTCCTGTGCGCTTCGTTTGAGCCGGTTTTTTGGGCCGCTCTCTTGAGCGCTTGACTATATTACCACACGTGAATCAGAATGTCAACACCTTTTTTCAGATTTTTTTCGATTTTTTGAGTTATTTTCTTTTTAGAAATTACCTTTTGTTTTTCGGCGCGCATATGTGGTGTATTTTCCATATCGGCAGCACAATTCATTGTATACAGGCGCTTCAACTTTTTTCTGATTTTTTCTCGGATTTTTCTGATTTCGAGGCGCAAATCCTATTTTATAACGCTAAAACGCGGTTTGCAATACATATTATATAATGTATTTGCCCTTTGCTTTGCACCTTGATTTGCCTGTGGGCGTCTGTTATACTGAAGATACTTTGCTGAATATAATATCAGGAGGCTGACATATATATGGATAACCGTATCATTTCTGTGGCGCCCGCGCAGGACAGTCCTCATGCCTTAGCTTCTGTCCCTGCCTGCGAACGTAATTTTTTAGGCCTCAAGCCTTATGACGATAACGGCAGAGAGCGCCGCTTTGTATTTTCCAGACGGATGAACAGCGCTGCACTGGCTTTGTTTTCCGACTCTCTGCTGACAATCATCCTTATAGTTGTGCTGGTTGCATTACTGATGATCGGGCTTGGAATTTTTGCCATGTCGGATCTGGGAAATATAATCAATAATGTTGTCAGCGGTGAAGATGTCACCGGTATGGTTAACCGGGCAACGTGTCTGGCCATGGTCGCTGTATGTATCGGTTCTTTCTTCGGCCATGTTATACCTGCTTATATGCACAGCTCCCGCTGCGGATTCAATCTGACCTCTACGCTCAGACGTGGCAGTCGACTTGGCTCTGCACTGCCTGCAGCAATCGTGGTTGCCCTCGGATTCACTTACTCATGGGTATTTATATATAGTATATGCGGCAGGATATGGCCGGACTCCTTTTTTGCCGGACGCAGTCTTACCGCAAGTGCATTCAAGGATTTTGACACTGCCACAATGATAATCAGCGGACTGACCACCGGAGTGTTCATTCCCATCGCTGAAGAGATACTTTTCCGCGGCGCACTTCTCAAATCATTTTCCAGATACGGCACCGGCTTTGCCGTCGTGGCTTCCTCACTGCTCTTCGGTCTGATGCACGGCAACATGTTCCAGACGCCTTTTGCCACCATTGGCGGATTAGTCATGGCCTATGTGGCTGTTAGGAGCGGCAGCATCCTGCCCAGCATCCTCATTCACATGTCCATCAATTCATATTCGGTCATCAGCGATATACTTAAGGTAGTTGTTCCGGAGCAGCATCTGGAAAAGCTGCAGTACATTCTGACCGGCGTTTCCGGTCTCTTTATTCTCGGTGCGGTCATCATTCTCTGTACCTGCGCACGCCGCATCTCATGGACTCCCATTGACCGCGAAAACAGCAACACCCTGCTGCCGCAGGTGGATTCCAAAGTCAGACTCAAGGGATTACGGTTCGTTCTCAGCTTTGGCATTCTGCTTTTCATTGCAATATACCTGTTCGTTCTGATGGTTGACTGCGGACTGGATTTCGGTCTTACGGAGGCATTTGAAACCTCACTTGGTGATTTCATGCCCGAATAATAGTATGATAAAAGGCGGAGCCGGGTGGCTTCGCCTTTTTCTATACATACATATATATATTGTCAATCCTCCGGCCAGTCAAAGTCTCTCAGATGTCCGTAGTTGGACAGTTCAGGATAATTCCACTGTCTGAGCACCTCATACACTCCCACCGCAACGGTGTTTGAAAGATTCAGGCTGCGCGCCCCGTCAATCATAGGCAGACGCACACACCGCTCCGGATTGGCATGGAGCAGCCGCTCAGGCAAACCGGCGGTTTCCTTTCCGAAGACAAGATATGCACAGTCCGGATAAACAACATCTGTATGAGTGTGCCGCGCTTTGGTCGTGAAGAAAAAATATTCTCCGTTCGTGCGGGCAAAAAACTCAGCCAGCGACGAATAATATGTAATGTCGAGAAAGTGCCAGTAATCAAGCCCTGCTCTCTTGAGCTTCCGGTCATCCACACGAAAGCCCATCGGCTCCACAAGATGCAGCCTTGCCCCCGTAGCCGCACAGGTTCGGGCAATGTTTCCGGTGTTCTGAGGTATCTGCGGCTCTACAAGCACTATGTTAAGCTGGGACAATGAACAAATACCATTCCTTATCTGCCGTCTACCCTGCCGGAAGACGGCTTTTTGTTACGCCACCACCCAGTCACGGGTGATTGCGGCGATTTCTCTGAACCAGTATGGCATAGCAAGATACCACGCTGTTTCCACATTGAGTGCGTATGAAACCATACCAAGATCATTGGCAATGCTCATCGCACGGTACTGATGGAAACGGTCGGTCACGATCATAAAGCGGTCGTGACAGTGGTATCTGTCTGCCAGCTCGGAGGCAAAGGTGATGTTTTCGAGTGTACTTGTGGACTTGTTTTCCATTATTATCCGCATGGAGGAAACTCCCTTGTCCACAAGGTAGTTTTTCATTACCAACGCTTCGGGATAATCCTCATCCGGCCCCTGACCGCCAGTGACGATGCAGTGTGCCTGAGGATGCTCAAGAAGAAATTCCGCTGCTTTTTCCAGCCGTTCCGTCAGCATAAGGCTGGGCCGGTCTCCTTTAACCCTGCATCCGAGCACCACAAGCGTTACCTGACTTGTGTCATCCCGCAGAGTATTGGTTGACGCGCTTATCATCTTTCCCGAAACAAAGGATATATAGGATACACCCGCCAGAATGCAAACCGCCGTCACAGCAATAACGATGTTTCCCCACATGCTCTGGCAGCCCACAATCTTTGGCCAGTAAAGGGCACATACGATAAAGAACAAAGCGATGCACACCGGCGGCAGTATGCCGGGACACAGAATGCCCACAACAAGAGGCAGGCATGAAAACAATATAAGAACCACGGAAGCTATAATAATGATCCTGCGCAGAAGGCCCATTTCGCTCCACTTCTGCGGAACATACCATGCATCCTTATTCCATTCCGGCAGCCTGAACCAGTTTTTCTTAACTTCCGACTCTTCGGCCTTTTCCGGGAGCGCATCATCACTCTCAGCTCTGACAAAGGACTCTGCCGCGTTTTCCTGTATCCGGTCATCCTGCAGGATGGCCGGACTGCGTTTTTCTTCCATTACAGCTGTGGCTGCTGCAGCTGCTGTGCTGCAATCCGGTGACACAGCAATATCTCTGCCTGTATTCTGCTGTTCAGTTACGTTTTTGTCCGCAGCATCACTTTCGGCATCT
>JAZUOR010000383.1:0-4308 GCA_045604745.1 Acutalibacteraceae bacterium
AGCCCCAGACGCCGTCCGGCAAGCTTCATTTTTGTCGGTCCCACCGGCGTGGGCAAGACCGAGCTGGTCAAGGTTCTTGCTGCCGAGCTGTTTGACACACCCGAAACACTCATTCGCCTTGATATGAGTGAATTCATGGAAAAGCACTCGGTCAGCCGTATCATAGGCTCTCCTCCGGGCTATGTGGGCTACGACGAGGCCGGTCACCTGACTGAAACGGTGCGCCGCAAGCCCTATTCTGTGCTGCTGTTTGACGAAATTGAAAAGGCACACCCCGATGTGCTCAACATACTTTTGCAGATTCTGGACGAGGGAAAGATCAACGATGCTCAGGGCCGCACAGTCAGCTTTGAGAACACCGTCGTTGTCATGACCTCCAACGCAGGCAGCAACAATACCTCCTCTTCGCTGGGCTTTGCCAAGTCTACCGGCGAGATCGCAAAGGAAAAGGCTCTCAAGGCTCTGAGCGATTTCCTGCGTCCGGAGTTCCTTGCCCGCGTGGACGAAATAGTGTGCTTCAACACACTCTCTGACGAGGATTACGCCGCCATCGCACGGCTGATGTGTGACGAATACGTTCCTTCTCTTGCCGAGAAGGGCTGCGAGCTGGTGGTGACCGACGAAGTCATGACATGGCTGGCTGCCCGTGCAAAGGGCGGAAAAAGCGCCGCCCGCGACCTGCGCAGTCTTATCCGCCGCGAGATCGAGGATAAGCTTGCCCAGCTGCTGATTGAAACAGGCTCTGTGCCGCCTGCACGTATTACCGTAACCATCGAAAACGATGCTGTAGCAGTCTCTGCCGGATAAATTCAACTCGCATACGGAATATCTGCACGCCCGCGGATATTCCGTATATTTTCAGGAGGTCCGTATGTCTGACAATTCCTGCCGACTCAAGAACGGCACACGACTCTATACTGTAATGTATCCCATCTGGGGGCTGGTGTTTCTTCCCGCCGTGTGGAAGGTTATACTGCCGGTCAGCTTTGTGCTCAACAGCGCTGTAATTCTTATAATGCTCAGCCGCTTTGCCCGCGAGCGCGGCGACACAGGCTACAAGCCCTGGGGCGACTGGCTGCGAACAGTTTTTCTGAGCTGGATCTTCAACTTTGTCAGCTATCTTATCGCAGGCGGCTTTCTGATGTTCTGGGGCGCTGGCCCCACTCTGCTGCTGGGCGACACCACGAAATTCACCGCATGGTGGGGTGCAAAAATCGCCGAGCCCATGATGGACAATCCCTTTGAGAGCATCTTTTCGGTTCTGTTTATGCTGCTTGCCATCGGACTTGCCGCCATGCTGGTTTACTTTTTCAACAAGCACGTCAGTCTGCGGCTGACCAAGTCACTTGATTTGCCGGAGATAAGAAAAACCGCGCTGGTTCTCTCCCTTGTGACCGCGCCGTGGTTCATGCTGATACCGACTGCGTGGTTTATGTAGAACTAAGGTATACACTATGGCATCTTTATTGAACTCCACACTGAACACCCGATTTCTGCCCGCCGGGGGCATGCGTTACGTACGAAGTGATGTTCCGGTCCGCCTTACCGACGCAGACATTCACTTTTTGCTGGACAACAGCATCACCACTGTCGTTGACCTGCGCTCCTGCGATGAGGTGAGAGCAAAGCCGTGCGTACTTGCTCAGCTGGAAGGCTTCTGCTATCATCATATGCCGGTCACCGGCGGCGGAGATGTCCCGGAAACACGGGAACAGCTGCATGCGTCCTATGCAGGCATGGCAGACTCTCAGATGAAGAAGATTCTGGATGTCATTATGACCGCAAAGACCAATGTGCTGTTTTTCTGCACCGCCGGAAAAGACAGAACCGGCGTGGTAGCTGCATTGATTCTGCGAAGGCTTGGCTGTGACGACAAAACCATTATCGACGACTACATGCTGTCAGCTGACAATCTTAGCGATATGCTCGCCTCTTACGCTGAGGCTCATCCGGAAGTCGATCCCTATATCATCACTCCGCACAGAGAAAACATGGAAAGATTTCTGGAAACAGCCGCAAAGCAGTGACTGCGAGATACGGCTGCTGACACAGCAATCGTAAGCCTCATTATCACAGGCAAGCATCCTAATAAACCGCAGTCTTTGCTGCCGTTGTCTGCTTTATCGTATTTTGCATAACCGTATTCGGCAAATTGCAATTCAGAATTGAAATTAAACGGAGGATAGCGCATTGTGAAATGTTACACACAGGTGTACGTAATGAACAGCATCGAAGCAGTTGAGCTGTATTGCAGAGCGTTTGGCGCAGAAGTTACATTTGAAATCAAAACACCGGATCAAACGGAATTTGAGCATTGCGAGCTGTCTGTAAACGGAGAACCGGTACTTGCCGTAGCCGAAGCTCCCGCTGAATATGACGTGAACCTGATTCATAAACTGAAATGGCAGACCATGACGTTTAACGCATTCGAATTAGGGAGCACAGAAGCCGTTGAGAAAGCCTTCCGCGTTCTGAGTGAGGGCGGTGTTATCCTTGAGAAAATTCATGAGTTACCATGGAGCAAATGCTGCGCTACGGTAATTGATAAGTATGGAGTATGCTGGTGGATTTCGATATAACACTAATCCCCCAATAAATGAGCTTTGTTGAAGTGCTTGCACTTCTATAATCTTATATTTGGAAATAATATTAGCAGCACAAACGAGCTGCCGCAGAACACAGAATCTGCGGCAGCTCGTTTTTATCTATTTATTTTGTGCGCACTCCGCAGGAAAGATAAAAATCCTGCAGATACTGTGCGGTGGCTGCGATATCGTAGCCGGCATCAACGATCTTGCTGCGGCTGTCCGTATCGCGCCTGAAAGTCGCTGCGGTGTCGGCTATGCGTTGTGCCCACACCTCCGCTCCGTCAGACAGGGGCAGAAAAGCGACGTTGCCGGTGATGTTTGTTTCGTGGGACACGGTGTCGGAAAAGATGCAGGGCAGACCTGCCGTCTGTGCCTCCACGCTGACCACCGGAAAACCCTCAAAAAACGATGGCAGCACAAACAGGTCAAAGGCCTGCATCAGCCGGTGTATGTCGTCACGCACTCCGGGAAACAGCACCTTGTCACCCAGTCCCATTTCCTGTGCCTTGAGCATAAGCGGTTCACGATCCACACCGAAACCCACAAGACACAGCTTTGCGTCCGGTCGGTACGGCAGGAGCTTTTCCATCACCTCAAGCAGGAACGCCTGATTTTTAGGATAGTGGAAATTACCCACATGGCCTATGAGCAGGTCGTTTTCACCCAGCTGAAATCCAAGCTGATCACGGAGCTCCGCACGCACTTCCCGGCGCACCTCAGGCGAATGGACAAAACGGGAGGTGTCAATGCCGTTCTTGATGTAGGTTATCTTACCGTCTTCGATGGATTTACGGCTGAATATCCACTTTGCAGCCTCTTCGGAGCAGGCAAACCAGTGGTTAGCCTGTTTCTGTATGGGGGCACTCATTATGTCGGAAACAAGACCGGCAAGTCCGTTCATTGCTTTGCCCTGATGGCTGTGAGCAATGCAGTGCTCCACACCGTGTTTTCTGGCAATGGGCATATAGATGGCAGCAGTATTGGTCATGTGACCGTGAACAACATTATATTCCTGATGCTGAGCGAAGAACTGCCTAAGGGCACGGATATATTTGAATATCATGTGGTAGCGCGCACCCTCGGTGGTCTTTATGACCGGCATTTCGTATATGCGGCCGCCCAGGTGACGGATCTCGTCGTTGTAGTCGGCATCCTCCTTGCCGTAGTGGGCAAGGAAGTCGAACTGCACCTTTTCACGGTCAATGCTGCGGTAGATGTTCATCAGAAAAGTTTCGATGCCGCCCCTGTCCATTCTGCCAATGACCTGCAGAACTCTGATGGGTTCCATATTGGACTGCCCCTTTCTTAAAGGCTGATTACTCGTAACAACGAAAAGGCCGGCGTCTGAGCATGATATCAGTCGCCGGCCTGAGCTTTAGGTTGGATTATTTTACAACAATATTGACCAGACGTCCGGGAACGTAGATCTCCTTGACGACCTGCTTGCCCTCGATATAGGGTGCGCAGGCAGCGTCGGCCTTGGCAGCAGCGATGGCATCGGCAGCGGCGATGTCGGCGGCAACGGTCAGTCGTGCACGAATCTTGCCGTTGATCTGCACAGCGATTTCCACGTTTGCCTCAACGCACTTGCTCTCGTCGTATTCAGGCCACTTCTGCTCGGCGATCATCTTGCCGCAGTGAGCCTTGCGCCACAGCTCCTCGGTAATATGGGGAGCGAACGGGTTGAGCAGCTTCATGAAAATCTTGAACTCGGCGCGGT
>JAZUOR010000384.1:0-2499 GCA_045604745.1 Acutalibacteraceae bacterium
GATCTCGATCTCGATGCCGGCGGGGAGCTCTAATCCGGTGAGTTCTTCGACCGTCTTGTTGGACGGACGGATGATGTCGATAAGACGCTTGTGGGTTCTGTACTCGAACTGCTCACGGCTGTCCTTGTACTTGTGCACAGCTCTCAGAATGGTGATGATCTCCTTCTCGGTGGGCAGGGGCACGGGACCGGAAACCTGAGCGCCGGTGCGCTTGGCGGTCTCAACGATCTTCTTGGCGGACTGATCGACCAGAGCGTGATCGTAACCCTTGATTCTGATTCTTATCTTCTCCTTGACTGCCACTATAAATCGCCTCCTTAAAATATTTGAGTAGGCAAGGTAATTTGCTGCTTTTTCTATTCACACTCTCCCGCGTGTTCCGCGGCTGAGCATTAAAAATACCGGTCGGCCAGAGGCCGGGTCCGGTACGACAAGCAGGATAAATGCGCAGAGATACCCACAGGCAACCCTTGGCTGCGAGTACAAAGCGCACACCTTTCGCCCGGTTCACAGATCGGACATACTCCGCGGAAAAACCGGCCTTCCGGCCGCAACCTCCCGCATCAACGCTGATCCAGTGTGCAGTCGCGCTTCTTTGAGCGCTACAGTATTATAGCATATCTGCGCATTTAATCAATAGTTTATGAGAAATTCGCGAACATTTCGCCGGAGAAATACATCGGGATTCGCGCGGACATTTTGTGCACTTCGTCAAGAGAACACCCGGACGCGTGTAAACCTGCTCCGCGAGCCTGCGCCATACAAAATTATATTAATATATGTATACAAACCGGTCGTTTTATGATATACTGTAATACAATGATGCCAAACGGCATGGTGCGTGGCAGCGCACGCCTGTATACCTATTATAATATATAAGGGAGCTATTTACAATGGCAAACATTCGAATTCTTGCCGATACCTCCACCGACATCAGCTTTGAGCAGGCTAAAGAATACGGTATCGAGCTTTTCTCCATCCCGCTGACCGTTGACTCCACCGGTTATCAGGACGGCATTGATTTTACCCCGGAAGAGTTCTACAAGCTGCTCAATACTGTCTCTTCCCAGCCCACCACTTCTCACATTCCTCTGCCCATCACCTGCGAGGCATACGAAAAGGCTTACACCGAGGGCTGCGAGGCAGTCATTCATCTGTGCAACAGCTCCAAGACATCCGGCATGTTCAGCACCGCCAATCTTGCCAGAAAGCAGTTCTTTGAAGAGCACCCCGATGCTGTGGGACGTTTCCGCATCGAACCCATCGACACCCGTTCTTTCTCCCTGGCCTATGGCATGCCTGCCATCTTCGCCGCAAAGAAGCGGGACGAAGGCGGCTCGGTGGATGAGGTTCTTGAAGTCATCGACGAGGTCATCAACCGTGTGGAAATTTATCTGGCTCTGTACGATCTGAAGTTTGCCAAGATGTCCGGACGCATCAGTGCCGCTGCCGCCATCATGGGCTCGGTCATCGGCATCAAGCCGGTCATGAGCATGATTGACGGCGAAACGAAGACTATCGACAAGGTACGCGGCGAAAAGGCAGTCATTCCCCGTCTGGTGCAGGCCGTCAAGGACAATATGGTCGGCGAGCCTTTCTTCTACGTAGCCGCCGGCGAGACCCTTCAGGAGGGCAAGGATTTCCAGAAAGCCCTCGAAAAGGAATTCAAGGTCAAATCCTCCGGCTTCTTCCGTCTGGGCGCAGCCGTTTCCATCAACGCCGGTCCCAAGGCAATCGCCGTCTATGTTCTCGGTAAGGACAGGAGAAAGTAATACTTAATCGTATATCAGCACTGTATATTACATATCGTATGCAAAAACACCGGTCTGCTGACCGGTGTTTTGTTTGTTTTCACTTCTTGTCTCTGCGGCGGATCATAAGCAGTACTGCCACAAACACTACCACAACCAGAGCCAGCAGTCCCACAAGCATTAGGGTTTCCGTGCCGTCTCTTTCCGGAGCAATTTCATTTTCACTCTCATCAGGAGCAGCCGCTTCGTCCTGTTCTCCCACATGCACAGTATATTGCGGCGCTGTGGTGGACGCTCCCGGCGCTTCCGGAATATCGGTCACCTGAGAAGTGACCGCTTCTGCCGGATTCGATGAAGCCGCAGGATCTGACGGCATGGATATCGTCGTTGTTTCGACAGGCGACGTGGTTGTTGTGGTCGGTTCCGTAGTCGTCGCAGCAGCCAGCTGCTGATTGATCTCATCCATGGTGCCGATGATGGCGTTCTCTGCCCCTATCCAGTAGGCGTAATCACCAAGCTCCACCTGATACCACTGGCGGTCGGAGCGGATGGCAAGCAGCTGAGCAACCTGACCTGCCTGAGCCCAGCCCTGATTTTTTCCATAGGTATGCTTGTTGTACACCAGAGTGTCGTTGAGCAGATAAGCGTACTGGTTCAGCGATGACGCAGCAGGAATAGCGGGGTCGCGCTCATAATTGGGGTAGCCGATATAGAGAATAGTGCCCATTCCGTCCGGACGTGCGCCAAC
>JAZUOR010000385.1:0-5933 GCA_045604745.1 Acutalibacteraceae bacterium
CATCCGGGCACGTCCGACTGCATCGAAGAACTTCTGCGCATGGTTGCGGAAAAAGGCGAAACCGAAACGCTCAGATATGTGCGTGAGCAGGTAAAGCTTGACCGTTTGCAGCGAAGAAAGAAAAATAACGGAGAAAACAGATAAAAATGAGAAAATTCATCGGAGACAGAGCGTTTTATCGAAGAACGCTGTCGCTGGCTGTACCGGTGATGATACAGAATGGCATCACAAACTTTGTCGGTCTGCTTGATAATATTATGGTCAGTCAGGTGGGGACCGAGTCAATGACCGGTGTTTCCATTGTGAACACCCTGCTGTTTGTGTTTAACCTGTGCATTTTCGGTGCAGTATCCGGTGCAGGTATCTTTTCGGCTCAGTATTACGGTAAAGGCGATCACGACGGTGTGCGGTATGCGTTCCGCTTCAAGGTCATTTGCAGCGTACTGATTTCTGCTCTTGCCATCGTTTTGTTCTTATATGCCGGAGAAGGGCTTATTTCCTCCTACATTGAGGAGGACGGTTCCGGACTCAACACCGCTCTGGTGCTGTCTGAGGGCAGGGATTATCTGCTTGCCATGCTTGCCGGACTGCTGCCCTTCGCTCTTGTTCAGAGCTGTGCCGGCACGCTGCGTGAAAGCGGCGAGGCAAAGCTGCCTATGGCTGCTTCGGTCGTAGCTGTGCTTGTAAATCTTGTGCTTAACTACGTGCTCATCTTCGGTCACTTTGGTGCGCCGGCGCTGGGAGTGACCGGTGCCGCCGTCGCAACGGTCATTTCGCGTGTCATAGAATGTATAATCGTCTACGTGGGAGCCTATAGCCGCAGGCATGAGTTTGTCTTCCTGCAGAAAGCTTTCCGCAGCATGTATATTCCGGGACGAATTGTCTGGGAAATCACCCGCAAGGGTATGCCTCTGTTTGTCAATGAAATGCTGTGGGCGTCGGGCGTTGCCATGCTTCGCCAGCTGTATTCCTCGCGAGGCATCAGTGTTGTTGCAGCGCTCAATATCTCCAGCACGGCAAGCGATCTGTTTTCCGTTGTGTACATCTCCATGGGCACGGCAATTGCCATTATCCTCGGACAGCAGCTTGGCGCAAACAGGATAAAGGAAGCAAAGGAAAGCGCGAACAAACTGATATTCTTTGCGGTAGCTCTGAGTGTCTGTGTCGGAATTCTGGTAGTGGTCGTATCACCTCTTGTACCCATGATCTACAACCAGACCGGAGAGGTTCGCAGCATAGCCATATGGCTCATGTGCATAAACGCCTGCCTGATGCCGTTTCAGGCATTTATGAACGCAAGCTACTTCACCATCCGTTCGGGAGGCAAGACCCTTATCACGTTCATGTTTGACAGCGGTTTTTTCTGGGTGGTTATGATACCATTCACATGGGCTCTCAGCAGATTTACCGCGCTGCCCATAATACCGCTCTTTGCCATCTGTCAGAGCACAGAATTCCTCAAATGCATATTCGGCTTTATTCTGGTCAGAAAAGGCATATGGGCCAAGAACATCGTAAGCGAAGAAACTTCCGTGGACGGTCAGCAGGCAATATCTGCCTGAGGAGCGCTCCCGCTAAATTAAGGAGGACTGAATAATGGAAAAAATCAGAGTTGGAATCGCGGGCTACGGCAATATCGGTCGCGGTGTTGATACTGCACTTGCCCGTGCTGAGGACATGGAGACCGTGGGCGTTTTCACCCGCCGCGATCCCGCATCGGTCAAAACGGTCACCGGCATTAAGGTGTACAGCCTTGATGACGCTGAAAAAATGCGTGATGAGATCGACGTCATGATACTCTGCGGTGGCTCTGCGACTGATCTGCCCAAGATGGGTCCTTCGCTTGCACGGGACTTCAATACTGTTGATTCCTTTGACACTCACGCACGCATTCCGGAATATTTTGAGTCGATGGATACCGTGGCAAAAACCGCCGGAAAGATTTCCATAATATCTGTTGGCTGGGATCCCGGTTTGTTCTCCATCAACCGCGCTTACGGAGAGGCTGTGCTGCCCTGCGGCAGTACCTATACCTTCTGGGGCAAAGGCGTGAGTCAGGGACACTCCGACGCCATTCGCAGAGTCGAGGGTGTAAAGAATGCCATTCAGTACACCATACCCATGGACGAGGCTATTGAATCTGTGCGCAGCGGAGGCTGTCCGGAACTGACCACCGGACAGAAGCATCTGCGCGAGTGCTTTGTTGTTGCAGAAGACGGTGCAGACAGAGCAAAGATTGAAGAGGCAATCAAGACAATGCCCAACTACTTTGCTGACTACACAACCTTTGTTCACTTCATAACCGAGGAGGAACTCAGACGTGATCACAGCGCCATGCCTCATGGTGGCTTTGTTATCCGCAGCGGAGAGACCTCCGAGGGCGTAAAAAATGTGATCGAGTATTCCCTCAGGCTCGATTCCAATCCCGAATTTACCTCCAGCGTGCTTGTGAGCTACGCCCGTGCAGCCTACAGGCTTTCCCTCGGCGGCGACTGCGGTGCAAAGACCGTTCTTGATATTGCACCCGGTCTGCTTTCACCCAAGTCGGCAGACCAGCTGCGCGCCGAACTTTTGTAATCATGGTCATAAAGGTAAAAAAACTGTCTGAAAGGGCACAGCTGCCCAGCAGAGAAACAGCAGGCGCTGCAGGTGCGGATCTGCGCGCTTTGCTGACCGAACCGGTTACCATCCGTCCGGGAAAAACCGAAATGCTGCCTACGGGGCTGGCGTTTGAAATACCGGAGGGCTACGTGGGACTTGTGTTTGCACGCAGCAGTCTTGGCAGCAAGCGGGGACTGGCTCCGGCAAACAAGGTGGGAGTGATCGACTCCGATTATCGTGGAGAGGTAAAGGTGGCTCTGCATAACCATTCGGACAGGGATCAGATCGTAGAGCCGGGAGAACGTGTGGCTCAGTTTGTTGTGGTGCCGTTCCTTGCTGCAGATTATGAAGAAGCGTCTGAGCTGTCTGACACAGACAGGGGAGCGGGCGGCTTCGGCTCCACCGGAACAAAATAATAAAGATATGATGACTGCCCGTGCAGGATGGTTTTGTGCTGTTCCTGTGCGGGCTTTATGTTTCGGTTGAAAAAAGTTATGTTATGTGCTATCATCAGATTGACAGAAAGTATAGCCAGTCGGACACATTCATAAAGACCGGAGGAGACAATATGAAGCGTGTATTCCTTATAGTTCTCGACAGTCTTGGGGCAGGAGAGCTGCCCGATGCCGCCGATTACGGCGACGTGGGGTGCGGCACGATCAGAAGCATTTCAAAATCAGATAAATTCAGCATTCCCAATCTGCTTTCCCTTGGAATCGGAAATGTTGACGGCCTTGGCTTTTTAGGCAAGACCAGATGTCCCTCGGCGGCAACCGCACGGTTGGGAGAGCTGTCAAAGGGCAAGGACACCACAATCGGACACTGGGAGATTTCCGGTCTGATATCTGCTCACCCGCTGCCGACTTATCCTGAAGGCTTTCCGCAGGAGATACTTGATAAACTGGTGGAGCAGACGGGCAGAGAATGGCTGTGCAACAAGCCCTATTCGGGCACTGAAGTCATAAAGGACTACGGCGCAGAACACATGGAAACCGGAAAGATTATCGTCTACACATCTGCGGACAGTGTCCTTCAGATAGCAGCCCACAACGATGTTGTGCCGCTGGAGGAACTGTATGATATCTGCACAAAGGCGCGTGCAATAATGACCGGTGAACACGGTGTCGGCAGAGTCATTGCCCGCCCGTTTACCGGTGAGCATCCCTATACCCGCACTGAAGACCGCAGAGACTTTTCAATTGAGCCTCCGGGACGTACCATCCTGAACGCTCTGAGCGAAGCGGGCCGTGATGTTATTTCTGTGGGCAAGATAAAAGATGTCTTCGTCGGAAGCGGCATTACCGAGATAGTTGAAGCTCACAACAACGAGGAGGGAATGGAAGCCGCAGACCGTCTGGTGGAAAAGGACTTTGAAGGTCTGTGTTTCATCAATCTTGTTGATTTCGACATGCTCTATGGTCACCGGCAGGATGTTGACGGCTACGCTCAGGCACTGACCGAGTTTGACAGCTGGCTTGGAGATTTTCTGCCCAAGCTGCGTGACGATGACATCCTGATTATCACCGCCGACCACGGCTGTGACCCCGGAGACAACGACACTGACCATACCCGCGAGTACGTTCCGATGCTGGTTTACGGTAAGGAGATAGCTCCCATCCGTCTTGGAACACGCAGCAGCTTTGCTGATATAGCAGCAACTATTGCCGAATGGTTTGGTGTTTATCTTGAAACCAGAGGCAAGAGCTTTGCACGGATGGTTCGCTATAGCCGACCGTCCGGAGGCATTAGTGACCGTGACCGCGAGCGGCTGTCGGAAATGGCAAAAGAGGCCATGGCGTACGCCTACTCTCCTTACTCCGGCTGCAAGGTAGGTGCCGCTTTGCTGGCTGCCAATGGCCTTATATACACAGGCTGCAATATTGAAAACGCAGCTTTTTCGCCTACCAATTGTGCTGAGCGTACAGCCATTTTCAAAGCAGTCAGCGAAGGAGTCAGAGAGTTTATTGCCATCGCCGTAGCCGGCGGTAAAAACGGTAAAATCAACGGAGCTTTTCCTCCCTGCGGTGTCTGCAGACAGGTTATGATGGAATTCTGTGATCCGCAGACCTTTGAGGTGCTTCTGGTCAACAGTGATGGATACAGCACAGTGACACTTGCCGAACTGCTTCCGGGCGGTTTTGGCAAAGATGATGTAAGCTGATAGATTATGTAAATATGCAATTAAGGCTGTCCGGTTTCGGGCAGCCTTTCTGCATGGATTGAACAACATGAATTCATGATAACAGAGTCACATAATCACGGCAAATCGTTGACAAACAGTCCATGATATGGTAAAGTTACTGTATGATATTATAGGTATATTATATCGACATAGATTACGATCATTCTACTCGACAGGGAGGTTACGATGGTGAACATCATTCAGGGACTGAAAAAAACAGTGAAAAACATCGGGAACAAAGCAGGGAAGAGCAGGAGCAGGAAGTGCCTGCTGGTTGCGCTTTCGGTATTGCTTTCGCTCAATATTATGCTTTCGATAATTCCCGGAGCGGTTTTTGCTGATGCAGGCTCGGTCAGTAACATGTCCGAACTTGTAATGGCTGTTGCCAATGCAGGAAAGTATGAGGATACCACGATCAAGCTTGCCAAAAGCTTTGATATCAACGACACCATCGTTATTGAAAACAAGGGCATAACCCTTGAAGCTCTTGGAGCAAGCTGTACTCTGACCCGTTCGGGCGGATTTGAAGACAGCCTCTTTTTGGTCTCCGGCGCCTATTCCAGTCTGATTATCGGCAGCGGAGTGACCGTTGACGGTGCCGGACTTGATGCCAGGGCTCCGCTTGTTTCTGTGACCGACGATGCCATGTTCTTCCTTACAGGCGGCGTCCTGCAGGGAAATAAGAATATGTCCGGTTCGGTCAACGGCGGTGCCGTGAGTGTAACCGACAATGCCTACTTTGCCCTTGAGAGCGGAGCTGTCATAAACAACGAGGCCTACAACAAGGGCGGCGCTGTTTATGTCGGCAGCGATTCCGGCTTTACCCTGTTTGAAGGTGAGCTCTACGGCAACGAAGCATATATCGGCGGTGCCATCTGCGCCGAGAACAGCGACGTAAACATCAAGAACGGTTCCCTGACCGGGAATACAGCCGGATATAAGGGCGGTGCAGCCTATCTGTCTGGCTGTAATATTGTGACCATCGGCGAAACCGGCAGTGAAGTCTCAGTAACCGGAAACACCGCTCCCATAGGCGCAGGCCTGTATTACTGCAACAAGCCTGTTGCCACTGAGATGAATGCGGTATACTACGGCGTCAACGGCAAGGTTACGATTGACGACAACAAGTCGGATCGTAGCCATGTCGTTC
>JAZUOR010000386.1:0-2005 GCA_045604745.1 Acutalibacteraceae bacterium
GGGACAGAGCCTGAATGCCGCCCTGTACTGTGCCGACCATTGCGGCAAGTATCCAGAAAAGCATGTTGGAGGTAGCCAGTGCACTCTCATAGCCACTCACATTCTCATAGCCTTCGAGGGTGCTTTCCACATCTGCAGCAACCTGCTGAGCAGCAGCTGTAACCGACTCGCTGTATACAGGCTGGTCGTCCATGTAGAGAATGGCATCAACGCTCTGACGGAATTTAGCGGCACGGGAACTGGTGCCGTCTTCTTCGGCGCCGGTGGTAGGCATGGCTGCGGCTGCAAGCTCGGCAAATCTGCCCTCGGCAATGTTGTCAGGATCGGAATCTGCCAGAATCTCTGCCAGCACAGCAGCGTCCTCCGGAGCAGTTTCGAGCAGCTCCACGGACTGAGTCTGTGCGGAACTGAGAGCCTCTTCGTAGGGAATGGACTTCTTTTCAAGAGTGTAGCCCATAGTGAAGCCGATGATGGTAATGGCAAAGTAGACGCATACAGCAATTGAAATCATTCTGATTGCGCCGACCTTGCGGCCGAGATTTCCGAAAAGGATGGAGAATGGCACTGCGACTATCTGTGTAACCAGCAGAGCAAGCACCATGCTGATGGTGCCAAGACCAAGGCTGGAGCCGTAGTTGGTCGCAAGGCTTATAATGGTATCAACACCATCGATATAGAAGAAGTATGCGATGATGAAGCAAAGAATGCGCTTGTCGGCGCAAATGCTCTTGAAGGTCCGCAGCATGTTGCCGAATGCAGCTTTGGCAAGATTGGACGGACGCTCCTCCACATAATGAACCTGTTTGACATTTTTAAGGAACGGAATGCTGAACAGCGACCACCAGATGACCACAAGCAGTATGGAAAGCTTGTAGGACATGATGTCCGCCGGAACCGCAGCAGCCAGTGCCGGGAATGTGGAAGCATACCAGTTCATGACCGGTTCGAGAGTTGCGGCAAAAACGATGCCGATGGAGAAGATGAAGGGAATGGTGCTTCCGCCGATGTAGCCCATGGCATATCCCCAGGCGGAAAGCCTGTCCATGCGCTCCGGCTTGGTCACATCGGTGAGGAAAGAATCATAGAACAGGCATGAGCCGGAGAATCCAATTCTGGAAATTATAAGTCCTATAAGCATAAGCTGCCATGAACCGAAGATCGCCATGACCATTGTGAACACAAGTCCGATGACAAGGAAGGAAACAAAGAGCTTTTTCTTCATGCCCTTGAAGTCGCCGATTGCTCCCAGCATAGGAGCCAGAACCGCAACAAGCAGGTTTGCAATGGACACTGCAAAACCGTATATCTGGTTGCCCTGTTCGGTAGCCACCGCCGCAAAATAGATCGGGAAGATGGCTGCCATGATGTTGGTTGCGTAAATTGAGTTTGCCCAGTCGTACATTATCCACGACTTTTCGGTACGGGTAAACTTCTTTTCTGCTCTCAGTTGTTTTTTTGCCAGACGGGCTTCTGCCCGCTGTTCAGCTTTTGTCATTTAACTGACCCCTTTTCCTGTAATTTTTTGCTCCTGCCTATATTTGCGCAGAGCGGCACAGAACCACACGGTGTAACTCTGCGCAGAATATCGTTATTGGGTTTCGACAGTTTCTGTGACTGTCTCAGCTTCGGCCTCTGCCGTTTCATCGGCTTCACCGGGCTGTTCTTCCGGCATGACCTCTGCCGGAGACACCTCAGCATCCCATTGAGCCACCAGTTCCTTGGCACGTGCAATAACCTTTGCCGACAGATCTTCTGCGCCGGCAGAGCCCTTGCCCGGCTTGATGGACAGCGATTTGAGCTGTGCCGCTATGCCATCAAGGAATGCCTGCGGATCCCGGTAATACTCGGAAGCGCGAAGTCTCAGGAATCTCCAGCCCAGACGTTCGAGCACCGACTGCTTGTTGAGCTCGTCAACGATGAGGTCGTGGTCGTAGCGTCCGTCACCGTCGCATTCAACCGCAACACGTCCGCCTTCTCCTTCACAGGTGAGATTGACGATGTAGTT
>JAZUOR010000387.1:0-2151 GCA_045604745.1 Acutalibacteraceae bacterium
TGGCCTCCGACTTAGGCATGGCTCCGACCTGAGAAGAGGTATATTATCATGGAACTTTTCGGCGGAGTTATAAATATCTCCGGCATCACCTTTCTGATGTTCTGCCTTATGGCTGTAGCTGTGGTAGGCTACGCCATCGGACGCATCACCGTCAAGGGTATCTCCCTTGGAACCGCAGGAGTGTTCATTGCCGCTCTTGCATTCGGCTGCTTCTTCTACGGCGACCTTGGCGCTCAGCTGCCCGAATACAGCAAGAATGCGCTGAAGATAGTTGAAAACCTTGGACTCATTCTCTTTGTCACTTCCGTCGGTTTCATTGCCGGTCCCACATTCTTCAGCAATCTTAAAAAGAACTTCAAATCCTACGTCCTGCTTGGTCTTATTATCATCCTCGCAGGCGGAATTTCCGCTGTGGGCTGCATTTTCCTCGGCAGAGCTCTGGGCGAGACCGACCATGAGCGCTTCACCGCCATTGTCGCCGGACTGCTGTCCGGTGCGCTGACCTCCACCCCGGCTTTTTCCGCCGCGAAGGCATGCGTGGGCGAAGCATATGAGGATCTTGTAGCCGTGGGCAACGGCATAGCCTATATTTTCGGCGTTATCGGCGTTGTGCTGTTCGTACAGCTCATTCCGCGCATCACAAAGGCCGACATGGATGCCGAGCGTGCAAAGCTGGTTGAAGCCTCCACCGGCTCGCAGAAAAAGGAGCACACCGGCCGCCTTTTCACTCTCGACCCCTACGGACTTCTGCCCTTTGCCCTTGCGGCTCTTGTGGGCATCGTCGTGGGTATGATAAAGATCCCGCTGACCGGTGACGGTCTTTCCGGAACCACCTTCTCCCTTACCACCACCGGCGGCTGTCTGCTGGCGGCTCTGGTGTTCGGTCACTTCGGGCGTGTGGGAAGCATCAGCATCATGCCGCCCCAGACCACCCTCAAGGTGTTCCGCGAGCTGGGTCTGATGCTCTTCCTCATGGGCGCAGGCATCGCAGGCGGCGCAAGCTTCATCGCCAACTTCCAGCCCATGTACTTCGTCTATGGCGTTATCATGACCATCCTGCCTATGATCATCGGCTTCCTGTTTGCAAAGTATGTGCTCAGGCTCAGCCTGCTCAACAGTCTCGGCTCCATCACCGGCGGCATGACCTCCACACCGGCTCTGGGAACCCTCATCAACGTTTCCGGCACCGAGGACGTAGCCGCAGCCTATGCAGCGACCTATCCCATCGCGCTGATTGCCGTGGTGCTGGTGTCCCAGTTCCTGATTATTCTGTTCTGATTTGTGCAGAAGCCTCCTGTTCACACGGGAGGCTTCCTTTTTTCTCTTTTGTATGCTATTATTCATAGAGAACTTCAATATTCAAGAGGGAGCAACGGTATGGAAGGTATTATTGGCGTCGTATTTACAGCCGTCATAGGGCTTGCTTTTTGCTGTGCCGGACTGACGATATGGAAAAAGCATAATCTGAGGCTGCTGAATAAATATCACTATGGCCGGGTGACCGGAGACAACCTCGGTACTTTCTGCACTCTGTACGGCATCGGGGTGCTGCTCATCGGAGCCGGACTGCTCCTTACCTCTGCTTTGATGGTGATTACTGCCTCTGAGCTGAGCCTGCTTGCGTTTGCCGCAGGCATGATTTCCGGCTTTTCCATCATAATTCGCGCCATAACAAAATACAACAGCTGACGCAAAGCACCGCAAAAAAAGGAGCGTACCGCACGGATACGCTCCTTTACTTTTTGGTGCTTAATATTCGACTTCGCCCTCGTACACAAGCTGTGCCGGGCCGGTGAGCAGGACGGTCTCGTCGGTGTAGTTGACGGTCAGATCACCGCCGGGTACCTTGACCACGATGTCCTCGCCCTTGCGGCAGAAGCCGTTCTCAACAGCCGCCACCACAGCCGCACATGCGCCGGTGCCGCAGGCACGGGTCTCGCCGTTGCCCCGCTCCCAGACACGCATCTTGAGGGTGCAGTCGTTGACCACACGGACAAATTCGGTGTTGATGCGCTCCGGGAACATGGGGGCATTCTCAAACTGGGGACCCAGCGTATCCAGATCCAGAGAACCGATCTCGGAACAGAAGACCACACAGTGAGGGTTGCCCATGCTGACGCAGGTGATCTCCCACTTTCTGCCGCCGATGAC
>JAZUOR010000388.1:0-3096 GCA_045604745.1 Acutalibacteraceae bacterium
GGAAAGCTGCGGAAGGGAGTCACATGCAGCACCCTTGCCTTTGCGCGCTCCAGCTCGGAGGAGCGAATGCCGTCGCTGCCCATGCGCAGCAGCTCGCATTCCACGTCGCAGGCGTGGTACACCCGGCGAATCTTTTCGTAGGAGGGGTTTTCCAGTCCGAACACACAGCCCTTGCCCAGCAGCTGGGCGATAAGACTGTAGAGGTATTCGGCTCCTGAACCAATGATTATCTGCTCAGGCGAAGCGGTAATGCCCACGGAACGGGCAAGGTAGGCGCAGATGGCGGAACGCAGCTCGGCGCAGCCGTGGTTGGGCGACTTGACGAGAATATCCTCACCCCGGTCAAGGAGCACCTTGCGCATGGTGCGCGCAAGCACCGTAAAGGGGAATTCTCCGCTGCCCGTGTGGCTGTGAGAGCTCTGCTCCGTGGGTGCGGGAACAGGCGCGTCCGGAGACAGGAAATCATCCCGGCGGTAAATGACAAAATATCCGCTGCGCTGGCGGGATTCAACGTAGCCCTCGTCACACAGCAGGGAATAGGTGTGCTCCACGGTGATCACGCTCACGCCCGATTCTTCGGCCATGATGCGCTTGGAGGGCAGCTTGGTACCGCAGGGATACACCCCGCCGGCGATGTCTCTTCTCAGCTGATAGTACAGCTGTAAATAGGCCTTTTCGCCCGTATGCCTGTCAATGTGATATTTCATCTTTGCAGCAGCTCTTTTCGTATCAGTCCGGTCATGATGGATATGTTCAGCCGGGCAGCGTCCTCAGGGTAGATCTCGCTGTTGTGTCCGTGGATGAAGCGGTCAAAAAAACGGTTGCAGATTTCTGGTTCGCTTACACCCTCCCGCAGAAGCCGAAGAATGAATTCAGCGCCCTCGCGGTTGGAGTCTGCAGCGTGGGCAAGGAACCATGCGGTCTGCTCCTCACTCAGCAGCCCCAGATGGGGAGCCAGCATGCGCTTTATGTCGTAACGCTCAAGGCGTGCGATGGAATCAAGGGTCATCTGCCAGCCCACAAGACAGGAGAGCACGATGCTTTCCTCACCGTCATAAACGCCCAGCGTTTCGCAGCCCAGCAGCAGGCGGTGTTCGGGACAGTAAAAGCCTATCGAGCATTTTGTGTGTCCCGGCAGCGCAACCGTTTCAAAGGAAAGACCGCCGGCGGTTATCACGTCGCCGTCGCTCACAACGGTGTCAACCCGCAGCCGGTCGCCGAGAAAGGGATAATCGTTCACGCCGCACCTTGCAGCCATTTTGCCGTCAAGGTCAGCCATGACCGCCAGCGCACCGGGGCGGGTGAATACTCTTGCAGCGTGCTCACCGGCGACCACCCGTGCCTCCGGCCACCGCTCAAGTATATATGCGCTGCCAAGGGCATGGTCGTAGTGGGAGTGGGTGAGAAAAATATAGTCAAGGGGACGGCCTGACAGCACTTCCTTTATTCTGTCAGCCACCCCGAAGCCGGTAAAGCCGAAGCCGGTGTCGTAAAGAATTGCGGTGGTGCCGTCGTCCAGCAGAAATGCACTGTCTCCGGGCAGCACCCGTACGTCGGTCACGGTAAGTCCGTTCATCAGAAGCCCTCCGCGGATTTGTTATGAAACAACATAATTATGACCTTCGGAACGTGGCTTGTCAAGGCGGCGGGACTTGATTTGTGTACCGGAAACCGATATAATAGCACACAGATAAAACCATGGAGGAACAACATGAACGTTGTAATACATCTCTGCTCAGTCACGGCTCCGTGCAAGGTCGCTCATGCCGCAAAGTCAGTGCGGCATGCCGGATAAGCGCTGCACGGGGCAACAAGAACCGACAACTATCCGGTGACCTTGCGCCATTGATGAAAAATCAATTACATCATAGGAGCAAGAATGAACATGAAAAATAAAATAAAGAATATTCTCTCAGGCCTGAAAGAAATGCGCACCTTTCTGCTGCTGTGGCTGACCCAGTCCTTTTCCGCGCTGGGCAGCGCCATGACCGGCTACGCGCTGGTCATCTGGTCGTACGGTCAGCAGGGCTCGGCGCTGGTGACTGCGCTGCTGATGGTGTGCTCCTACGCGCCCTATGTGCTGTGCAGCATCTTTGCCGGTGCGCTCAGCGACCGCTGGAACAAGAAAAGAACCATGCTGGTGTGCGACGCACTGGCAGCTGCCGGAACGGTTGCAGTCCTTGTGCTGCTCAGTACCGGAAGTCTGCGCATCTGGCATCTTTATCTGCTCAACGGACTGAGCGGCCTTATGAACACGGTGCAGCAGCCTGCCTCCGAGGTGGCTGTGACCTCCGTTCTGCCGCGAAAGTATTATCAGAAGGTGGGCGGCCTGCGCTACATATCAAACTCTCTCAACACCATCCTTACACCGGTGATTGCAACGGCATTCATGGGTCTGCTGGGGCTTGAGGCGGTCATATTCTTTGACCTTGTCAGCTTCTGCGCGGCCTTTGTGGTGCTGCTGTTCTTCATCCGTCTGCCGGAATCGGAGCGGGATGAAAAGCCGAAGGAGCCGGTGCTCCGGTCGGCAATGGAGGGACTGGGATGGCTCAGAGAGCATCAGGGCATCCTGCGGCTCATACTGTTTCTTGCATCGGTCAATCTGGTGGCATCGCTGTACAACGCGGCATTCCCCGCCATGATGCTCTCCCGTCAGGGTGCAGGTGAGGCGGCGATGGGTACGGTCAACGCGGTCATCGGCATCGGCACGCTGACCGGCGGTCTGATAGCCTCCGCTCTGAGAAAACCCAGAAGCCGTGTGAACGTCATCTTCGGAACCATGCTCTTTTCGCTGACTGTCGAGAATGCTCTGCTTGCTTTCGGGCGCACCACATGGATATGGTGCGTGGGCGGCTTCCTCGGCTGGGTGGTCGTGCCTGTAATGGCGACCAACCTTGAAGCCATTCTGCGGCTGTCCATTCCGGAAAGTATACAGGGGCGGGTGTATTCGGCGCGCAATACCTTCCAGTTTTTCACCATTCCGCTGGGCTATTTCCTCGGCGGCTTTGCGGTGGACAGAATATTCGAGCCGCTTATGGCCATGCAGCGGCCTGACAGCATCCTTGTGCGCTGCTTTGGTGAGGGCAAGGGCTCAGG
>JAZUOR010000389.1:0-5517 GCA_045604745.1 Acutalibacteraceae bacterium
CCCCGCCACCGGCACCAGAAAAAGACCAGTCGAACCCGTAAGGGTTGGGCTGGTCTTTTTTTGATGACGACGGTGGGACGGAGAAGCCAAGCACCGAAATTGACGGAGCAGAGCAGCTGCCACGATGCGATATGCTTTCCAACCCGGCAATTTCACTGAAGTCGCAGCCTGTCTGCGACTTCTTCGCGGGTGAGACCCCGCCGGTATCAGAAAAGATAACTCCGAACCCTGTACCGATTGGCGATGGGTTCGGATTTATTGACTATTTACCATAGATTCTGTCAGACAAGCCAAAGTTATACCTGCGTTTATTCCTCGCAGTACATACATATAGTTCCGTTCGACAGCTTAAATCCGTTCTTTTCATAAAATTTCGCCGCCGGGGCATACTCACTTGTATAAAGAACAATACCCGCAAGTCCTCTGTCTTTACTGTAGCCTTTAACAGCATTTAACAGCTGCTTGCCTATACCCGAACCTTGCCGTTCAGGAAGCACCGCCATTTCATTAATGTAAATCTCTTCTTTACTTCCTGAAATCTTACAGAGTGCAAATACGCAGCCTAACACTTCATCATTTTCCTCATATACATATCCGACAAATCTTTTCTGTTCAAAAAAATCCCGCAGATATTCTGTTGCATTTTCCTGCGTCCAGTCTATCCCCCAATGCTCTATCGGAAATGCTTTTGCATATATCGCGCCGCATTGTGCCAAGTCGCTGCATTTCATAATTCTGATCATAGTACCACCTCTTTATAAACATCCGGTTTCTCAATCTATTGATATTATAGCAGCGAATGCAAAAAAACACAACTCATTTGAGTTCAGCTGCGGTACGAAAAAACAAAGCGGCATTCATATTGTACGCCAACCACAGAAAAAGACCAGTCGAACCCGTAAGGGTTGCGCTGGTCTTTTTTGATGACGACGGTGGGACGGAGAAGCCAAGCACCGAAATTGACGGCGCAGTGCAGTTACCTCGACGCGCCATACTTTCCAACCCGGCAATTTCACTGAAGTCGCAGGCTTGACTGCGACTTCTATGCGGTAGAGAGCCCGCCACCGGCATCAAACACGACAAATCCGAACCCTATACCGATTGGTGATGGGTTCGGATTTGTTTTGTTCTCGAGAATACGATCGGAAGCTACCGTAAGACACCGAGATCTTTCTGCTATCGAAATGTCAAACGATTCCGAATGTGCTGTTGCGATAGCAATGTCTGAATACAAGTCAGTGCTTATCGCAGAATTCGATTCATGCTTTGTATGCATCAATGTATTCGGCGGCACAGGAGCGGGAATAACGATAGTCGATCTTGAGGAACTGGCAAATTCCTTTGATTATTCGGTGCTTGCAAAGAAATAAACGATAATTCGAACAGAGAAAATAACACGCCGCAGTTTCTTTCGGAAGCTGCGGCGGCTCGTTTTTTATGTGTCTCCGATATCAAATCGGTATTCAGCATCGTACACCACTCCGTCTGAGCCATAGAGAGAAGCAGTAATGATGTAATGCGCGGCGTAGTCCGGCATGTCAAAGGTTAGTTTGTCGGATGCAACGTCAAGAGTGATGGTATAACTTTGTGCGCCGTTCCAAGGCTCCACTGTGACCGTGCATTCCGATGCAAGCTCATGAGAGAAAGAAAGCCTTGCATCTTTCGGATAAGCACCTCCGAATATGCCATTGGGATATTCTGCCTCTGCCTTGTTGTCATATACCACGGTTGAACCTTCGGACAGCGAAATAAGGCTTGCGGGAATCTTGCTCCTTCGTGAATCATCAGACTCATTCAAATACACATTAAGCGCAGGACGGGCAGATACCAGTTCATCAAAACGCTCCCAATCAACACCCTGCGGCAGGTAATAGGTCTGTTCTTCCTTTTCTCCGGGTATGTTGTAGAGCGGCCTGAGCTGTATATAGTTATCTGTAAGCACTGCGCCAAGTGTGCCTTCGGGCGTTGCAAAGACCAGAGTGTATCTGCGGTTATTCTCTGAGAAAGCGTAGTTTCCGGAAATCTTTATCATTTCCATGTTCGCAAGAAATTCATGGAATTCAGCCTCATCCGGATAGTAGTATTCGGTGTCGTATCCGTCATCGGTAAGCCGTACGGATTTAAGATGGTATTCGCTCATATCACCGGATTCGTAAAGAATATCTGCACCGGTGCTGTCACCGTAGGCAAGAGCAACATAGCCGTAGCTCATAATCAGCCCGAAGAATGTCAGACCGACAATCACCGCGCCTGTGCGCATCTTCTTCGGTTTTGTAACGGCCTTAAGTCTGTATCGCAAGGAATTTGCGGAAGCCGAAAGGCAGGTGGTGAAGCCTTTTGTGCTGCCTGCGTTTTTCAGAAGCAGTTCAGCGTATTCATATCTTGTTTCTTCGTCGGCTTTGAGCAGTACGGTTTCGTCACAGCTAAGTTCGATATCCTCGGCACTCTTCCTCATGGCCATCCACATCAGGGGATTGAACCAGCACAGCGCCGTGCAGAAAACAAGAAAGAATTTGCTTGAGCTGTCCTCGCGGCTCAGATGTACAATCTCGTGACGGAAAATCAGGGATAATTCTTCATCGCTATATTCTTTCTGCGGAAGAACTACCTTTGTTGTGCGCTTGAAAAAGCCTACGGAAAGCGGCGAGGATATGTTGGGAGAAATGACGAGTTTGTATTTGGGTTTCTTTTCGTATGCAGCATCAAGCTCATTGTTCCATATCTCAGGAATGCGCTCGTCGGTGACTTCCTTGGCATTTTTCAGTATCTTTTTGCGGAAGACAAGATGCTCGGCAATCTTCCATACAAGCACTCCGAGAAAACCGGCAAGCCAGACGGCGGCAATAATCCACACAACCCGTTCCGGCGCCCGGATAATCCACTTGGGTGCAGGCGTGACCATAAAGCCGTATTGAGTGAGATACAGATAGCTCGGAATAATCCACAGCATTGCGCAGGCTCGCGAGCTGATGAATCTGCGCAGGAGCGGCATAAGCAGCATCAGCAGCAGATAATACACGCTTATGTGCAGAAATACGCCAAAGATAACTGCAATAATCGACTCCGCGGTGCCTTTAACGCCGTATTCCGGAAGCGAGAGTGCGATGAGAACAACCAGCACCACCGGCAGAAGCATAGCAGGAAGATATGGGGTGTATTTCTGTCGTTCAGATTCCTGTTCGGACTCCGAATCAAACTTTGAAAAGACAACAAACACAATTACCAGACTTGCAAGAACTGCAAACAGGAGTTTAGGAAGCAAAGTTACCGTCATAACGCTCTCCTTTCAAGCAGATCACGCAGCTGCGCAATCTCTTCGTCGCTCAATCCGCTGTCGCATAGAGCGTTGGCAAAGGTGGAAAGGCTGCCGCCGCACAGCTTGTTGATAAAACGGTTGCTCTGAGAGGCAAGATATTCCTGTTGAGTGACAAGGGGATAATAACTTGAACTGCGTCCGGTTTTCTCGATTCTCACAAAGCCTTTCTCCGAAAGACGCGTGAGCAGCGTGAGTAGCGTGGTCATAGCCATAGGGTGTGTGTCTTTCAGTATTTCTTCGATGTCCACACGAGCTACAGGCGGTGTGCATTGCCATATTGCCTGCATGACCTCAAGTTCGGTATCGGGCAGTTTACGCAATGAAGAACTCATATCATCAACTCCTCTACATTTGTAGTGCGATTACATTCTACGATTGTAGAGCAAGGTTGTCAAGTATGTTTTATTTATATAAACGCTTAGTTGAAGAAACAAAATATCAATAGACAGCATTCTCCAAGATTAATTGATGGTTTGAGAATAGTTTTTCCGGTTGATAGAACAAAGACTCGATTATTCATGAAAGGCCGCGGCTTTGCTATTGACAAACCGGTCTACATGATGTAGAATACAATCGTACTACAACTTGTAGAGCAGGAGTGAACACAATGTCTGAATTACACATGGGTACAGCTGAGGCAAGGTTCGCCGATATCGTATGGGAGAATTCTCCCTGCGCTTCAGGCGTGCTTGTCAGGCTGGCGGCAGAAGCCTTTGAGTGGAAGAAAACCACCACATACACCGTTCTCAAGCGTCTGTGCGACAGAGGTATTTTCCGGAACGAGAACGGTACTGTTTCCGCCGTGATTTCCAGAGATGATTACTACGCACGTCACAGCGAGCAGTACGTGGAGGAAACCTTCGGCGGCTCTCTGCCGGCCTTTCTCGCCGCCTTCGGTACACGAAGAAAGATGACCGACAAGGAGATAGACGAGCTGAAAAGCATTATCGACAGCATGAGGAGTTGAGCTTATGAGATTTCTTATAGACTTATTTCCCAAAATTCTCGATATGAGCATCACAGCAAGCATGGTTATTCTCGTTGTTATTGCCGCGCGGCTGCTGCTGAAAAAGGCACCGAGGGTGTTTTCTTATGTTCTGTGGGGCGTGGTGCTTCTTCGCTTGCTGGTACCCTTTTCCATACCGTCGGATATTTCGCTTATACCAGAGCGTGTCGGCAGCGGTGAATTAGTCTCCGAATTATCAGATATCTATGTTGGCGAAACATGGATAATCGAGGACGATTCACCTTACTACGACGCGGCGGTATTCAACGGACGCGAGCCGGTGACTGACGAGAGCGGCACCTATGTGGTAGCCAAATACGATCAGCTTGGCGAACCGGAAACGGTGGGAAACACAGTAATGCCCATTCTGAGTGTGGTCTGGCTTGCAGGCGCTGCCGCAATGCTTGTTTACAGCGTAATATCGTATGTCAGACTTCGCAGACAGCTCATAGTTGCCATTCCGTTGCGAGATAATATCTTCATCGCCGACGATATCAAATCGCCCTTTGTGATGGGATTTATCCGTCCGAGGATATATCTGCCCGGCAGCCTCGGAGATAAAGAGCAGACATACATCATCATGCACGAGCAGCATCACATCAGCCGATGTGATCATATCATCAAGCTGCTTTCCTTTGCAGCGCTGAGTATTCACTGGTTCAATCCTTTTGTGTGGCTTGCTTTCTCGTTATCCTCAAAGGATATGGAAATGAGCTGTGACGAAGCGGTTGTCGAAAAGATGGGAGAAGATGTCCGTGCCGATTATTCCGCATCTCTGCTGACACTCGCCACCGGACGGCGCATTATCGCCGGTACTCCTCTGGCTTTCGGCGAGGGCAGCACAGAAAGCAGAATAAAGAATCTCTCCAGCTGGAGAAAGCCCGTGCTTTGGGTCGTTATCGCCGCTGTTGTCGGGTGCGCAGTGCTGGCGTTGTGTCTGCTGACTGACCACATTGAAGAAGCCAAACTCCCGCCGATAGGCCCTCGAACATATACCGTGGCAGAAGTAACCTACGAGGCGATGCTGACCAGTTTTCAAGATGTGCCAGGTGTCAATACGCCGGTCTACACCGTGACTGACGGAAAGCAGCTTCTATCAAGATACAAGGATGAAGATTGGAAGACACTGGGAGTGCTTAATGAATTTGAGCTGACCAAAGAGAATTTTGATGATCTGCTCAAGGGACAGCGATGG
>JAZUOR010000390.1:0-2249 GCA_045604745.1 Acutalibacteraceae bacterium
GAGCTGCTGGAGGAATGGACGGCGTTCCGCGTGGAATGCGTGCGGCGCAGGACGCATTTTGAACTGACCAAGCGCAAGGAACGTCTCCATCTTCTGGAGGGTCTTGCCAAAATCCTGCTGGACATTGACAAAGCCATCGAGATTATCCGCAACACCGAAGAGGAATCAGAGGTCGTACCCAACCTGATGATCGGCTTCGGCATAGATAAGATACAGGCCGAATATGTTGCCGAAATAAAGCTCCGTCACCTCAACCGCGAATACATCCTCAAGCGTACCAACGACATCGAGCGGCTCAAGGAAGAAATCGCCGAGCGTGAGGATATACTCGGTTCCAAGGCAAAGGTAAAGAGCATCATCATCAGCGAACTCAAAGAGGTTGCCAAAAAATACGGTCAGCCCAGGCGGAGCCCCATTATATACAATGTTGAGGCTATCGACATCGCCGAAGAGGATGACACCCCGGACTATCCCGTGCATCTGTTTTTTACCAAAGAGGGATATTTCAAAAAGATCACGCCTCAGTCCCTGCGCATGAGCTCGGAGCACAAGCTCAAGGAGGGCGATGTCATCGTTCGCGCCGTGGAGTCGCGCAACAGTGCCGAACTGCTGTTCTTTACCGACCGGCAGCAGGTATACAAGAGCCGCGCGGCCGACTTCGGTGACACCAAGGCAAGCGTCATGGGTGACTTTGTTGCGGCCAAGCTGGGTATGGACGAGGGCGAACTGCCGGTCTATATGGCGGTAATCAGTCAATACACAGGCTATATGCTCTTTGCTTTTGAAAACGGAAAGGTTGCCAAGGTGGAAATGTCTGCCTATGCCACCAAAACCAACCGGCGCAAGCTGCTGGCGGCCTACAGTGACAAGTCACCGCTTGCCGCCGCGCTGTATGTTGCCGAGGATGCAGAGGTTATGCTCAGCTCCTCCTCCGGACGCAAGCTGCTGGTGCACACCGGCGCTGTTGCAGCCAAGAGCACCAAGAGCACTCAGGGCGTGCAGATTATGACCCAGCGCAAAAACCATCGCCTTATGGATATGTGTCTCTATGAGGAAGGCATGCTTGCCAATCCTCACCGCCACCGCGCACGCAGCCTGCCTGCTGCGGGAGCCATGCCGGACACCGGCAGTGAAGGGGCACAGACCACGCTGCCCTTGGATTAGACTCTTGAAATGACAGGGCAGTTGTTGTATAGTATAATAGGTCAATCATAACTATGCTTCGCCTGCGCGAAGCACTGTCCGGGAGCATGAAATGAAAAATAAATCAGTGTTGAAATATGCAAGATTTGCAGCGTTATTGTGCGGCATCATTCTTCTGGCGATATCGCTGTCCGGCTGTGCGTTCGGAACAATGTCCAGCCGTTCGCTGGAAAATCCGAAGCATGCCATTGTGGGCTTTGTGGAGGCCATGCAGGCAGATGAATTTGACGCTGCTGCTGCCGAAGCCGCTTCTCAATACATCGGGAACTATTCCACGATGGGTTTTGAAAAGTACGCTATGCTTGAAAACGGTTCTCTGGAAAAGGCACTTTTTGACATGCTGCGGGACAGCTATAAGGTTTCCTTTGCCGACGAAAGCATGGATGATGTGTCCAGCCCGTATACCGGAGAGGACATGAATATCTCAGGCAAGCAGGCGTATGTTACCTTCACCTTCACTTCCCTTGCGCTCGATGAAATGTCTGAGCCTCTTGCCGAAGCGGTAAGTGAGATCGGTGCGGAAAGAATGTACGAGGGCGAAACCTACGACACCGAAGAAAGTGCCATGGTGCTGGTGGAAGAGGTTTTTGACGAGGTGTTCAAAAAGTACAGCATGAGCCAATACTATGTCGAGCATGAGCTGACCGTTGAACTCAACTATATGGACGACGGATGGAAGCTCAGCATGAGCAATGAATTATATGACGCGCTGCTTGGCAGATAAGCAGGCATCAGCACAAATCACACAGGGGGATAATCATGCCGAATGCAAACAGAGCGGTTCCTCATCCCAGCAATGATCTGGACAGGCTCATGCGTGAGCTTAACGAGGAAAGCAGCGCAATAGAACAGATGGGGGACTTTTCCGGTACAGGTGAGTCCTCTGCTGCGCAGCCGGTGATCCAACAACCGGTGGTTCAGCAGCCGGTGATTCAGCAGCCGATGGTTCAGCAGCCGGTGGTTCAGCAGCCGATGGTCCAGCAGCCGGTGATTCAGCAGCCGG
This sequence comes from Acutalibacteraceae bacterium, assembly GCA_045604745.1. Taxonomy (GTDB): domain Bacteria; phylum Bacillota; class Clostridia; order Oscillospirales; family Acutalibacteraceae; genus SIG598. The sequence goes on from JAZUOR010000390.1 coordinate 2,207, forward strand.
TGGTTCAGCAGCCGGTGGTTCAGCGGCCGGTGATTCAGCAGCC
>JAZUOR010000391.1:0-9361 GCA_045604745.1 Acutalibacteraceae bacterium
GGCGTGCCGAAGGCGCTGGAATATTTCAGGGAGAAGGGCATCACCTTTGACACCATCCTCGACGAGGGCGGTGCGGTGATCAATCCTCCTGTAGGTGGAATGAAATGCGGTAAATGCGCGATGGTTGCGATTCACGAAAAAGGAAGATACTATCTTGAGTGTACTGCCGAAGCAGACGGAGGGCATGCCGGCCTGACCGCGGCAGTCAGACGGGGAAAGGCCGAGCGGCTGGCCTCTTTTATCCATGAGGTGACTACAAAGGATATTTATATCCGCCGAATGAGCCCGGAGCTCAGGGCCATGTTCCGCAGTCTTGCTCCGTATTGCAATTTTCCGATGAAGCTCGTTTTCTCCAATCTCTGGCTTTTTGGAAGTCTGCTCAAAAAGATCATGCCCAGGCTCAATCCTCAGGCAGGCGGACTGCTGGGAACCACCTGCACCGTCCGCTCAATTGACTGCCGGGAGCCCGGCGATGACGGCAAGGCTCTGCTGTTCGTCCGTCCGGTAAGCATGGAGGATATGGAAAAGGATCTTTCGGCAATCCGCACCGTGGCGAAACGATACGGCGTGACGGTCACAGTCCGGGAGGACAGCGAATTCCATGCCCCGGCGGACATAAAGCTGCCGCCCTTTGCTTTTGTAAAAAAGACCATTGCCGGAGTGTTTCCCCAGTATCCCGCCGTTCCATTCATATTGCCTGCCGGTACCGATGCCCGCACATTTACCGACATCTGTCCGAGTGTGCTGCGATTTGCCCCTGTACGCCTCTCAAAGGAACAGCTTGATTCGGTGCACAATGCCGACGAGAACATCGACGTTGATGCCATCCCGGTCTGTGTGGATTTCTACAGGGAGTTCCTGCTTGGCTGGGAATAATGATGCATAGTATAAGAGCCCGTGACTCCGGCAAAGGGAGCACGGGCGCCTGTCAATGCAGGGCTGCATTTTTTATACTGCAGCGGAAGAATCACGCCGAAGAAAAACGTCCGAAGCTCAGTTTGCAGCCTCGGACGTTTTTTGGGTTGTTAAATTGCGGCGGGAAGCCGCTCAAGGCAGTCTTCGCCCGCATTTGTTGCAGAAATCAAAGCCGCTGCCGGCCTTTGCGCCGCAGTAGGGGCAGAACAGGCTTTCGCTGCTTTCCGGGCGGGAATCGTTTTGGAAGTCATCCTCGCAAGAACCTCCGAAGCGCTGCTGGAGCGGGTCGGTTTCTTCGCCGTCCTCGGTAATGTCAAAGACGGAATAGCGGTTGTCGGAGGTGGCGTTTTTGAAATTGTAAACCACCTGCACAACGGCTATGGCAATAAAAACGATGCCGAACAGAGCAAAGATGCCTCCGCCCATGCTTGCGGCGAGAATGGTCCAGATAACACCGAACGCCGCTACGCATATGCCCATGATGCCGCTCATCATTGAAGGGCCTCTTCCGGGTTTTACGCTTTTCATAACGGTCAGCTCCTTTCGGCGGTCGTTACTGGTTGGGCTCGCCGGTGAACCAGCCCTTTACGAGCAGACCATGCTCGGTCAGGTCATCGTCAGTCCAGCCTGAGGTGGTCTTGCAGGAGGTCTTTATGACGCTGCAGGTTTCATTCTTGTTGGCAAGATTCCATGCAATGTAGCTCAGGTTATAGTAATCTATAAGCTCTTTCCATGCCTCGGACTGGGAATGATCCACATCACCGCGTCCGGTGGAGTCACAGGTGCCGAATTCGCTGATGAACACTGGCAGCCCGCCGGTGATGCAGTCCTCCAGCTTGCTGCGCAGCCAGTATTTGTGAGTGCCTGCGTAGAAGTGAAGGGCGTACATGATATTGTCATACTCAAGCGGAGACTCAAGGGCCTTGTCGATATCCTGACTCCAGCTGGGTGTTCCTACGATGATGAGTGCATCGGAATCATTGGCACGAATGACCGGAATGACCTCGTTGGCGTAGTCGCTGACATCGCTCCATGTGGTGGCACCGCTGGGCTCGCTGCATATCTCGTAGATAACGTTGTCGTTGTCAGCGTAGGCAGAGGATATCTCTGCGAAAAATTCAAGGGCGTCGTCCATGTGCAGGAGAGGATTTTCGTCCTTGAGTACATGCCAGTCCACTATGACGTACATGCCCAGTTCGGTAGCGTAGTCCACGCCTTCGCGCACGGTGCGCTTGAGGAAATTCTTGTCGCCCGTGCCGCAATAGCCGCCGCTCTCGGTTGTATACATGGAAAGACGTACGCAGTTGATATTCCACTCATCGCGCAGGGTGAGAAAAGCGTCGTAGTTGACGTACTGGGGATACCACGCGATGCCGTGGGTTGACATGCCGTAAAGCTGATAGCGGCTGCCGGACTCGTCCATCAGGAACGGTCCGTCAACATACAGGGCGCCGTGCCGCTCGACGGGTGTGGAGCCCTCGTCATATTCAATTTCGGGATCCTCGTATGCGGGAATATAAAGACTCTGGTCTTCTCCGGAATCGTCAGAGGCAGAGACGTCGGCCTCTGATACAGCAGGCGTGATGCCGGGAGACTGGACGGCGGGAGAGCAGCCGCTCAGCAGCATCAGTGCCGCAAGAGCCAAAGCGGCTGTCCGGCGGAATAAATTTTTCATCATGCTGGATGCACCTCCTGATATGCCGCGATATATGCCGCGACGCGGCAGGCATATCCTTGCGAGTCCGTAGCGGACATATTATGATAGCATTATAATAGAATTCGCATAAATAATCAAGTGGCCGGCGGCTGAAGCGCCTGTTCTTATGATAATATCCTAAATAACTGCAAACATCGCAAAAAAACAATAAAAAAACGCTCAGAATGGTATGGAAATCCGATGGACTATACGTTATAATAAATCAGTATCGGATCTATAAAAATACAGGAGTTAATATGGAAGCGTTTCTGGACAGCGTCAGGATCGTCATCAGCGAGCTTGGCCTGAATGACATAATCGACATACTGGTCATTGCCTATATAATCTACAAGCTCTTTGCGTTTATCCGCGACTCCCGTGCGTCGCTGATCATAAAGGGCATACTTGTCATAATTGCGGCATATCTTGCGTCAATCTGGCTGGAGCTGCAGATGGTGTCCACGGTGGTGGAAACCATCGTGCGCTATGCGGGAATCGCACTGGTCATCGTGTTTCAGCCGGAGATCCGCAGCGTGCTGGAAAAGGTCGGACGCAGCCGCCTTGACGTGCGCTCACTTTTCGACCGCTCAGAGGATGACAAGAAGCGAGGCGAGACCCTTAACACCATCAGCTGTGTGGTTGAGAGTGCCCGTATTCTGCAGAAGCAGTGCATGGGTGCGCTCATCGTGTTTGAACGGGAGATCACGCTGCATGAAATCATCGACACGGGTACGCGTATGGACGCTGCGCCCAACGTGGCACTCATCGCCAATATATTCTACAACAAGGCACCGCTTCATGACGGAGCCATGGTGATACAGAACAACCGCATCACCGCCGCCAGCTGCATTCTTCCTCTGACACAGAGCACCGATCTTGATCCCAATTACGGCACCCGTCACCGCGCAGCCATCGGTATGTGCGAAAACTCCGATGCGGTAGTGGTGGTCGTTTCGGAGGAAACCGGCCGCATTTCCGTTGCGGTCAACGGCACGATCCAGTCCACCTTTGATCCGGGCGAGCTTTCCTCCATGCTGATGGGGCATCTGCTCCCCGAAGCCTTGCAGGAAAGATCGGAAGAGCATTCCATCATGCACAAGGCGGTAGCTCCGTTCCGCCGCCGGTTCGGTCAGAAGGAAGGGCAGGAGGATACTGCACAGAAGACCGTTGAAGCAGCCAGAGCGGAGGCTGAAAAGGCCGTCCGAAACCGTTCCGGCTCAAAGGGCTCGGCCCCAGGCTCAAAGAAAAAGAGCAAAGGTAAAGGGGGCAAAAGAAAATGAGGGAAAAAATAGCAGCTTTTTTTGATAAAGTACAGGCTCTGATCGACCGCATAAGACCGGAGGGAGGATGGCTCGCCAGCAAAAAATTCCTGATGGCGGTTTCTCTCATCGCGTCTGTTTCCTGCTGGGTGTTCATCACTCTGTACGTCAACGCGGACAGTCAGACCACCATAACCGATATACCCATCCGTGTCGATACTACGGCAATGAATGAAAATTTCGGTCTTGAGATGGTGGCCATCACTGCACCCGAAGCCATTTCCGACGGCAAGGTGGATGTTATCGTTACCGGCTCGGCATATCAGATCAGCCGTGTTACTGCCGAGGACATAACCGTTTCTGCACAGACCGGAAGCGTCAACAAAGCGGGCAAATATTCCCTTTCGCTTGTTCTTGCATGCGGAAACAAGGATGTCACCGTTGCGCTCAAGGACAGCTACAAGACTGTAGACGTCTGGTTTGACAGCATCATGGAACGTGTCTTTACGCTGGAAAAGCCGCTGGTTACCGGTGTGTCGGTGCCTGCCGACAGCGGACTCATCATCGGTGAGCCCAACGCCCTAATCAAGACGGTCTTCGTCAGCGGTCCGGAATCAGTGGTGGACAGCATTGCCGCAGTACAGCTTCAGGCTGAACTGGATAAGGAGCTTAATGCCACTGCCACGGTTGACGGCACCATCTGCTACATCGATGACGAAGGCAACGTGATGGACAGCAGCCGTACCGATTACATCGATATTCTCGACTACAATGATATCGGTGCCACTCAGGGTTCTCCGGCCGGAGCGCCTTTGCCCTCCGACTGCGTAATCAGTGTCCCCATCCGCATTGAGCAGGAGCTGCGCATCGAACCGCTGTTCAGAAATGTGCCTGACGGCTTTGATGTTTCCGGCCTGAAATATACCGTAACACCTGCCTCCATACGTCTGGAGGGAGATATCGACGTGATAAAGAAGTACAGCGAGGACGGCGTGTTCTCAGTGGACGGTATAGATCTGAGCACCGTCACTCCTGCAGAAAATACGTTTGTCATCAAGCTTAACCTCAGCTCTGCGGTCACGGCAATTGACGGACTGACCGAGGTGGAGGTAAAGGTGGACATGAAGGGCTGCAAGAGCGAGGTCATAACCGTTGACGGCAGCCGTATTCAGCTCAGCGGCACCGGCGGACGCAAGGTCTCTGCGGCAAGCGAAACGGTGGATGTGACCGTGGTTGGTCCTGCCGCCGTGGTTGACAGACTTTCTCCGGAGGACATTACCATTCTGGTGGACATGACCGGCGACGAATGGACCGAGGGTGTGCGTGAAAAGAACGCTCTGGTCACCGTCGGCGACGGCAGCCGCTGCTGGGCAGTGGGTGCATACACGGTCAAGGTGAAGGTTGAACCGACACAGTGAAAAACAGCGGCCACGGCGGAATAGTACGCCGTGGCCGTCTGCGCAGTAAGGCGTTTTCAGAATTTCTGTTTTATTCAAACAGGGTGAACAAATAATCATCTGGAGGTAATGTCCCGTGAATATCTATGCCGGAATACTCGCCGGAGGCATCGGTGGGCGCATGGGCGCCGACCGTCCCAAGCAGTTCGTGGAGCTGGAGGGCAAGGCGGTGCTCATCCGTACGCTGGAACGCTTTGCTGCTGTGGGTGAATTTGCTGCCATATATGTCGCCGTGGTGGAAAGCTATGTGGACTATACCCGCCGACTGATAGAGGAACACTTCGGAACCTGCAGCCGCATAGAGGTCATCACCGGAGGAAAAGACCGTGGCGACAGCCTGATGAAGGTGGTCAAACAGGTCAGCGACCGGGAAAACGGATCGGAAGCGCTGCTTGTTTCCCACGATGCAGCACGCCCCTTTGTGACCGCGGAGATTATTCGCGGCACTATAGAAGCAGCACTGGAATACGGAGCATCCACGACTGCCATTCCTGCGGTGGATACCCCTTTGCGCTCGCAGGACGGCATGACGGTCAGTGATGTGCCCGACCGTGCGGGGCTTTACAACACCCAGACTCCCCAGACCTTCCGTGTTAATGAGTTTGCTGCTGCGTACAACGGTCTTGCACCGGAGGTGCTGGCGGCTGCGACCGATGCCTGCCGGGTTCTTCTGGCGGCGGGAAAGACGGTTGCTGTGGTTGAAGGCGATGCCCGCAACATCAAGCTGACCGCCCCCTTTGACATGCTCGTTGCACAGGCGGTTCTGGCTGAGGAAAAGAGCCGCAGCGAATGAAAAAATCCCCTCCGGAGCCATTTTCCGGAGGGGAAATATAAACCGTTTATTTTCTGTGATCCTCAAGCAGCTTGGCAATCTTTGCGTGGGGATCGAGCAGGGTGGAAACCGAAAGGTTCTGGTGCATGGCGAAGATAAAGGTGGCTATGTACTTGGTTGCGTCGACCTCGGTGTACCAGGGAGCGGCCTTGAGCTCAGGCGGCTGATAGGTCAGGTTGGTGGTCAGCACGGTGTCGAACAGACCTTCCTCGTAGGCCTTGTTGAAGTTGTCAAGACCCTCGGTGAACAGACCATAGGTGGCGAACATGAAGATACGCTTGCAGCCGCGCTCCTTGAGATCGTGAGCCAGACGGAGCATTGAATCGCCGGAGGAGATGATATCGTCTGCAACAAAGATATCCTTGCCCTCAACAGAGTTGCCCAGATACTCGTGGCTGACAATGGGGTGACGGCCGTTGATCATTACGGAATAGTCGCGGCGCTTGTAGAACATGCCGAGGTCAAGACCCAGCACGGAGGCATAGTACATGTTGCGGTCCATAGCGCCCTCGTCGGGGCTGACGATCATCATGTGCTCCTTGTCGGCGCGGAGGTCGGTGTGGCTGCGCATGATGGCCTTGAGTACCTGATAGGTAGGCATGACGTTGTCGAAGCCCATGAGCGGAACAGCGTTCTGCACTCTGGGGTCGTGAGCGTCAAATGTGATGACGTTGGAAACGCCCATGCTTTCCAGCTCCTGCAGTGCCATTGCGCAGTCAAGAGACTCGCGTCCGGTACGCTTGTGCTGGCGGCCGCCGTACAGCAGAGGCATGATGACGGTGATGTGAGAGGCCATGCCGCCCACGGCGGAGATTACGCGCTTAAGATCGGCGTAGTGCTCGTCGGGAGACATGGGGACGGGATGGGGATAGTTGAGGAACTTGTAGGTGTGACCATAGTTGCCCACATCCACGATGAGGTAAACGTCATAACCGCGCACCGACTGTCCGATAACGCACTTGCCGTCGCCCGAACCAAAGCGGGGACACTTGGCATCGATGATCAGAGACTTGCGTGTACGGGGATCATTCTTGGTCTCAGGGTACTTGTCCTGAATCATCTTGATAAGCTGATCGTTGATCTTCTGACCCAGCTCAGAAGCACCGGGAGTGGGAATGATGCCCATGGGTCGTCTGGGGTCAAGAGAGTCGAACATGGAAACGGACTGTGTCTCCACTGCCAATCACATCCTTAAATTTATATGACTTGTGCCTGTGTTCATTTTATCCTTACAGAGGCAAAAGGTCAATTGAAAAGCGCGATATATGTCGAAGAAAATCTATTAATGTTGGCGCGCTAATTTATCTATTTTGCGTCAAAATTTAAAATCATTGCATTGACAGGAAAGAAGTATGAGCTGTTTTATCATTGAAGCTGCGGGCATAAAAGCCGTTGCCGAACGCAAGAACGTAAAATATATACGAATTGTGATAAAACCGCCAGACGGACAGGTGCGGGTGAGTGTTCCGCGGCGGGCATCGCTGGCGGAAGTGAAAGCATTTATTGAAGAAAAGAGCGGATGGATAGCCGGAAAGCAGGCAGAGCTGAGAGCAAGAGCGGCAGCGGTGCCTGCGCGCAGCGATGCCGCCGTGCTGTTGTGGGGTGAATCGCTTCCGCTGAGTGTCACAACCGGTGCTGAGCGTGCCTCATGGAACGTGGAGTGCGGCAAAGTGGTGCTGGATCTGAAGTCGGACAGCGCCGATGAGCGTTGTGCTGCCGTGGATGCGCTGTGCAGAGGTCAGCTTGCCGCGCGTTTGCCGCAGCTTGCGGAAAAATGGGAGCGGATCACCGGAGTGAATGCCGGAGAATGGCGGATCCGCAGCATGAAAACCCGCTGGGGAAGCTGCAGCATTGGAAAAAAGCGCATATGGCTCAATGTGCGGCTGGCTATGCTGCCGCAGGAGTGCCTTGAGTACGTTATTGCCCATGAGCTGTGCCACTTGCACGAGCCCTCACACAACGCCCGCTTCAAATCGCTTATGGATAGCTTTTATCCCGGCTGGCGGGAGATAAAAAAGCAAATGAGTGAAATGAGTGCGGTGCTGTACGATCAATAAAAAAGCGGGCAAATGACTGCGGCTGACCGTTCTTTGAAGCAGAACGGTCAGCCGTGTCTCTGTTGAGTGGATGTTATCCAATAATTCTGAGCAGCTCGGACTCGGCCTGCCCGGCACTGACGTATGTCACTGTGCTCATGCCAAGCCTTGCGGCGGCTTCGGTGTTGACAGGACGGTCGTCCACAAAAACACACTCCCCGGCGCGCAGACCGTATTTGTCCAGCAGCGCATGATATATTGCCGGGTCGGGCTTCATCAGGTTCACGTGAGAGGAAACCACCATGCCGTCAACGAAAGGAAGAAAGTCGAACACTTCACTGTGCTGTTCAAACATTCTGCGGGGATAGTTGCTCAGGAGATATATTCCCAGACCGCGTTCTCTCAATTCGCGCAGCCAGCCTGCAGAACGCGGACGGACACGGATCAAGCCCATGGGCTGGGCAAAGTACCGGTCGATTTCATTGGCGTACATAGGCGCAGCGGCTTTCATGTCCGCAACGATGTCGTCGTGGGAACGGATGCCCATGTCCAGTTCATCCCACAGCGGGTCGTGTATCATGGTGCGGGCGAGCGTGGCAATGCATTCCTCCGAAAAGCCCATATCAACCATATGCTCTCTCCAGCGGAAGTCGATGAGTACGTCGCCTATGTCGAATATAACGTTTTTTATCATGGGGTCACATCCGTTTCATGCAGCTTTCAGGCAAAGAAAAGACAAAATCCGAACCTGACGCATCAGGTTCGGATTTTCTTGTTGTGGTGGAGCGAAACAAGCAATAACCGAACCATTAATATATCTTCTGTCGGAGCGGGTTAGGTGGACGGTGTAACAAGCGAGTTATTTTTCGCCGGAAGTGGGAATTTTGCTGATGGGAGGTATCAATAACCAGCAATCGTCGTCCACCTAACCAGCGAAGTGGAAACTGAAATGGATTAATAAGTACCATTCTGTTGATTGCTATCTATAGGTGTGATATAATTCAATGCAAAAAGAATAGAGCGACAAATTTGAATTTGTCTTTGCAAATGATAGGAGAAAGATATGAGAATACTAATTATAAATGGTGGTCCACACAAGGGAAATACGTGGCGATTGACGGAGATAGTAAGAGAGATTTTATACAATTTTGATAAGACTATTATGT
>JAZUOR010000392.1:0-4200 GCA_045604745.1 Acutalibacteraceae bacterium
CTCCGCAGAGAGCGATATTCTCCTTTGGTGGAAATCCACCGCGACCGCGCGGTGGCCGCAGGAGGGTAGACATAAACAGTCCGGTGGACTGTTTTGGCGTAGGGAACCTGAGTTGCTTGCAACTCACTGCGAGCGAAGCGAGTGTGCTGGCGGGGGTTCCCTGTATCGTCCGTAAGGACGATAGTAACCAGTAAGCCCGAAAATGTTTCGATTAATAAGGAAAATCAGACTTTTTCTACAAGCTGAAACCGGCTGCCGCGTTGTAACGGCAGCCGGTTTTCATGTTTGTCAGTCGATTCGTGAGGTGAGGTTTTCTCTTCTCCTCTTGCGGTTGACCTTCTGGATGCGGATGCTCAGGCGACCGCAGAACACAAAGGCCATGACCAGTGCGATAAAGATGATGACGCACCACAGCAGACGCAGCTGATTGTCGCCGGCGGCCTGCTGATAATAGTTCATAAGGCTGCCTTCAATCTGGCTGGTGGTGGTGGACGAAACGATCAGGTCGATGGTCTTGTAGGTCTCAATGATGACCGCAACAATACCCAGCGAGATGATGATGTTGAGCAGGGAGATAAGGGTGGAGTAAACGCCGCCGCGCTCCGATTCAACGATGTTATACGCCGCCTGTGTGATGGGGCGCATGCTCTTGACATCGGCAACACGTGCCTTTTTGGCAGCCAGTGTGGTGGTGGCGCTTATGGCGAGACGATCCTCCGGCTCATTGGCCTTGGGACCGGATCCGGCCTGAGGACCGGAATGCTCGCCGGTGCAGTCGCCGCCGGGCTCGGCCAGACGTGCGCCGCACTTGTAGCAGAACAGATCGCCGCTGTCATTGGTTGTTGAGCATTTTAAGCATAACATATCCGACAGATCCTTTCCGTGACTGGATTATTGCTGAAAAAATCAGTACTTGATGCGGTTGTAAAGACGCTTGAACAGCCAGATGATTCCGCCCACACCGACGATGGTGACAACAGCGGCAATGATGAGATAGAGGGCGATGCCTTCCATCTCGATGGCGTTGGCTGCGCCGGAAACGACAAAGTCGGAGTCGGGAGCCTGAGTGGTGCCGGTGCCGGTGACGGCAGCCAGCATGCTCTTGAAGTTTTCGGCAGAGTCGCCCAGCAGAGCGTACATCCAGCCCAGAACACCGATGGCGATCATAGCCAGAGGCAGAAGCAGTCCCTTGGGATGCTTCTTGCCCGACTCTTCCTTGGCGGAGGAGGTGGGCTCAACGGTCTGAACGGCACCGGGCTGATTTTCGCTCAGCAGCTTGCCGATGGGCTCTTCTTCGGGGCGACGGCCGCAAACGGGGCAGCTGTCCTTTCCTTCGGGAACAAAATTACCACAGAATCTGCAATTCATAATCAGTATCTTTCCTTTCCTTTTATGTTACGGCAATGTGTTTTATTTATTCTCCGTCGGCGACCGGTTCTTCTTCGGTCGGCTGAGCGGTGCTTTCCGTTGTTTCACCGGTCTGGGAGGAGGCGGGAGCGTCCTTGAGACGGATGATGTCGTGCTCTTCGCAGTAGTCGATGATGTTCTGCAGGTGAGCGTCGGTCTGAGCGTTGTTCAGATCCTCCCACAGCTTGTCGGCGTGGGCGCGATAGGTGTCGGCGTCGTCCACATAGAGGGATGCAAGGAAGCCGCTGCTGGAATAGCTTTCAAACTTCTTTGCGGTGAACTCGGTGTAGGCGACCATAAAGCAGCAGTTGCGGAACTTAACAGCCATCTCGTCGCTGCTGTCGTCGGGCACGATCTCCTTGAACAGACCCTCATAGGCCGACAGGAAGTTGTAATTTTCAAAATCGCCTTCCATCTGGATGATGTCGTTGATGAGGGAATCGAAATTGTCGTTGCGCACGTCTCTGACCAGAGCAAGGCACTGGTTGTAGCTGTCGCTGCTCAGGGATTCCGATTCGGTCTCAAAGGGATTCTGCTTGAAAGGATCGGTGCCCAGATAGGCGGCGGCAAAGATGCCGACAATGACCAGCAGAATCACAGCGGTTACGCCGGCAAAAAGCTTGCCGGTGCGCTTGAGACGCTGCCTGGTCATGGGAGCGTGCTCAGGAGCCAGTGTGATGAGGGGAACGTCGGTAGTGATGGTCTGCTCGCCGAAGTCGGCGGAATTATATGTATTCTGACCGCCGGTGTACTGGGGAGCGGGTGCGGGAGCGCCGCAGGACGGACAGAAATCGGCGCCGTCGCGGATGTTTTTGCCGCAGTTGAGACAAACTCTCATGTCGCATCTTCCTTGCATAATTATTCGTTGCAGGAGCCGGAAAGCATGGCAGACCATACACCTGCACACTTTAGTTAATTATGACATAATAATTGTCAAAGGTCAAGCCCCAAACTTGCATTTTTGGTTACGCACAAGGGGCGGTCCGTCCGATTTTTTTACCGGACAGAATCCTTGCGGGCAGGGATATTTTTCCTCCGGATGAAAATAATAATACGGAAATGAGTCAGGGAAAGGAATGATTCTGCCGTGGAACGGAGAACCGACCTTGCGCTGGAGGTGCGGGAGCTGCATCCGGACTGTCCGGGTGTGGAGTGCACCGAGCGCACCATTGACGATGTCACAGTCACCACAATGACGATAGGCCGGCAGGCTGCAGGCCGTCTTGGACGGGCGGCGGGGAGATATATAACCATCAGTCTGCCTCCGCTGACCGACCACGCCTTTCTGCCCGACCGGAGGTACGAAACGGTGTCGGAGCAGCTGGGCCACATGCTGCCGCGGGAGGGCACGGTGCTCGTCGCGGGACTGGGGAATATGTCCATCACGCCGGACGCACTCGGTCCCAGAGCGGTGGGCATGATACCGGCTACGCGCCACATCATATCAGAGCTGGAGCGGGTGACCGGAGGAGCCGGACTGCGCTCCTGCGCGGTGATGGCTCCCGGTGTGCTCGGACAGACCGGTGTGGAGGCGGTGGAGCTGATAAGAGCCGTGTGCCGCGCGGTAAAGCCGTCGGCGGTGGTGACGATCGACGCGCTGGCCTCGCGCAGTCTGGGACGGCTGGGCTGCACCGTGCAGATCAGCGACGCGGGAATAGAGCCGGGTGCGGGCGTGGGCAACTGCCGCCCTGCTATCTCGCAGAACGAGCTGGGCGTGCCGGTCATTGCGCTGGGTGTGCCGACGGTGGTGGATGCCGCCACCCTTGCCGCCGACCTGACCGGCGAGGAAGACAGGGTAAGCCCCGAAGGCAGAGGAATGATCGTCACGCCCAGAGAGATCGACCTGCTCATAGACCGGGCGGCGCGGCTCATCGCCCTTGCCGTCAATCACGCGCTCCATCCCACAGTGGATCCGGAGCAGCTGCTGGGACTGTGATACTCATTCCAAATAAGTCAGCCGATAAAAAGTCCTTCCGTCCGGAACCGGCATAACCTGTGACATATCCGCCTGCTGCAATGCATATGCTTGGAACAAAAAAGCAGGAGGCAGCAGGATGAAGGAAAGACGCAGGAAGAAAACGCACCGCCCTTACGAACCGGCAAAGCAGCAGAGCGACTTTTATTACGGGCAGCGGGAGCACCGGCAGAGCACCGTCCGTGATGACCGGCAGGAGGAAAAGAAAAGCATCACCGGCAGCCGTACCTACTGCGTGATGGCTATGCCTCCCGCAGGCGGTGCGGCTGCGGCGGCGGTAAGAACTCCGGTCGTCAGGCAGGTTCGGACGGCGACGGAGCTGCCGGAGGGCAGACATGCGGGCAAAGGGCTGAGGGTGGTATGCGGTCTGCTGACCAGCGCCGTGATAATGACCGCTCCGGTGTGGCTTACCACCGACCGGCTGCTGCCGGTTATGAAGCAGCTGAGTGCGGCGTCGGCCTCCATGCAGCTGCCGGAGGGAGAAAGCGTGACCGGCATAGTGGAGGGCGAGGTCATTACGCCCGAAACCGAGCCGCCGGTCACGACCGCCGCGACTGAGCCTACTGCGGCTCCCACCACCTCGACCACCGCCGCAGACACCGAAGGACTGCTGCCGGTGGCAGAAAAAAAGCTGGGCGGCAGCGGAATAAGGGTGGGGGACATCCATGTAAAAAACTCCACCGGCTATTCCCCGGATTTCGGCGCACTGATAAAAAAGAAAGCCGACTGCAGAATAAAGCTGAACGCCGGCTATCAGGTGCTTATCGTCCACACCCACACGACCGAGGGCTACGCTCAGCGTGCCGACGGCCTTTACG
>JAZUOR010000393.1:0-3212 GCA_045604745.1 Acutalibacteraceae bacterium
CGAGATCGTGGAATCCTCCACCCGCCGCCAGCAGTCCATCGTGCAGCAGCCCATCATCCAGATCGGCTCTGCCATTGAAAGTTCGCCCTACGGAAGTCAGGCCGAGAACACCCCCTACGGCATCGGCTCCTCCGATATGCCTATGCTTGAACAGCAACAGCAGCAGAATATGAATCAGATGAACAACAATATGCCTCAGATGAATCCCGGTCAGATGGGTATGAACCAGCCCGGTATGCCCCAGCAGGGTATGTATCAGCCCGGCATGAACCGCATGGGTATGAATCAGCCCGGCATGTATCAGCAGGGCGCCTATCCTCCCGGCATGTATCCTCCGGGAATGTATCCTCCCAACATGAATACCGTTCCGCAGGACAATTCCTCCAAGGGTAAGGGAAGGAATTCTAAAAAAAAAATGAAATACGCGGTTCGCCCCGCCGTAATTCCGGAAACGGCTCCAGAAGCAATTCGATTTATGCCTCCTACGGCAAGCGCCGCAAGAAGAGCAGCGGAGCCGACATCGCCTACCGCACCGTTCTCATTGTTGCTCTGCTCACCCTTTTCGGCGCCGGCGGCTACCTGGGCATACATTATTACAACGAGGCTCAGGAGGCCAAGCTGACCGCCCGCGACGATTCCATTAACGAGGATCTTAGCGGACAGTACAGCGCATCCATGGATATTGTTTCCGACGACGGTGTTATCACCCTTGACGAAAACCTCGTCAAGAGCAAGGAGATCATTCCCAAGCTCAAGACTCTTTATGAAGAGAACCCCGACACCATCGGCTGGATAAAGGTCAACAACACCGCCATCGACTACGTGGTCATGCAGCGTAAGGCGGAAGACGAGAAGGCCTTCTACAGCAGTTCCGCCAAGGAGGACATCGCCGAGGAATACTATCTGCACAAGAACTTCTACGGCGAGTACAGCAACGAGGGCAGCATCTTCGCCTTCTTCTCCAACAACTTCGGACCGGAAGGACTTTCCCGCAACACCATATTGTTCGGCCACCACATGCGCAGCGGACGTATGTTCCAGAACCTCATGCTGTACGATGTGCTCAAGTATAATTCCGGTCGTCCGGTTATAAATCAGACGGCACTGAACTTCTACAAGGAGAATCCCATCGTTCTCTTTGACACCCTCTACGAGGAAGCCCGCTGGGTCATTTTTGCGGTGCTTAAGGCTGACCCCTATTCCGAAGCCCGTTCCTCTGAAATCAACTGGATGTTCGTTGGCGAGCCGTCTCCTGAGGAACAGCAGCTCTTCATTGACAACATCCGCATGCGCTCGGTGCTTGACACCACCGACGAAATCGAAGTCACTCCCGATGACCATCTGCTCATCATGCAGACCTGCTCCTACGAGACAACTGACATGCGCACACTGGTCATCGCACGTAAACTCAGAGACAACGAGACTACCATTGACGTTTCCACCGCACACGTCGCCTCTGACCCCGTGCTTCCTGCCCGACTGTGCAGAGCAAAGGGCTATAACTGAGTTGTTTGGGCTGCCTCACCATTACGGTGCGGCAGCCCGATTGACAGTTTGTGTGTAATACTCTTATTTATCAGTAAAAGAACCAAGGAGTCCTTACGGAATGGATTTTGAACTCAAACGCTGGAAAACCAGATATCTGTCTGCTCTCAAGGAGCATGCCGACAGCTCTTTGCCTGACGGACTGCCGCACAGCGCAAAGGAAGCAGAGGAATATATCAGCGCACGCCTGCTGGCAGATCCTGAGCGCGAGCTGTGCCGTGCGGTCATAATCGACGGACAGCCGGTCGGCATGATCGAGATATTCTCCGGAACAGGCACGAGCCGGCGCTCGGCTGTTGTGCACTTCTGGCTGGCTGAAAAATACCGCGGCAAGGGCATCATGAGTGCCGCTCTGGCTCAGCTGAGCGAACAGGCCTTTGAGCAGCTGGATGTGCTGCGCATCGACGCAGAGGTCACCGCAGACAATATTGCCGCCCGCTGTGCCCTCAACAATGCAGGTTTTTCAATGGAATGCACCCTTGCACGCAAAGCCTGGGTGCGCGGCAAGGCGGCAGATGTATGCATCTACGCCCTGCTGAAATGAACGTGAAAGGAGTGCTTGACCGATGAACGCTTCTGTAATATGGTACCGGGCGCGTCCGTCGGACGAGCTTGAGCAGAAGCTCAAAGATACCCTTGCCACCGTCAGGGCCGAGGTGGTGGAGGAAAACGTAACGATCAAGACCGAGCAGATCCCCTCCCTGCTGGCCACCGCTCTGAGAACAACCGACATCACTGTGACCATCGGCGGCATGGACCTGCGCAAGGACGAGGAAAACATAATCTTCCTTGCCGCCGGGTGCATTCGCGTACCGCTTGAGAAGGGACGCACCAGTCGTTCCAGATATATTTACGACCCCATGCGCGGCGCACGTCTGCCCAGCTTTGAAAGCGCAGTGCTCTTCCCGTCCGCATCGGGCGGAGCCGAGGGCGCCGTGCTGGTTTCCGGTGAGCAGACCATCATATTGCTCCCACGTCTTGAGACCGGCAACGCAGACATTCTCGACCTGATCGGTGAGTATCTGCCCATGCTCATCGGCGTACCGGAGGAACCGGAGCCTGAACCCGAATCAGACGATCCCCACGAAGGCTGGAAGCCGGAATGGGCCGGCGGTGAACAGGCACACAAGCATTACTACGACGAAAACGGCAACCGTCTGCCCGAATACATCGAGCGGGTGCTTGCCCGCAAGGAAAATCTGGCCACTAACCGCGGTCAGGAGATATCCGGCAAGGAGCTTTACGCCCTCTTCAAGGACGAGGAGCCGGTTCTTTCCGAGGATAATCTGGACGACCGGGAGCCGGAGGAGGATCGTTTCCTCCTGCCGGAGGATCACGCCGCCGCGGTGACCGCCGCCGAGCGCCGGCAGCGCAACAAGGCCCCTCAGAAGCTCTCGGCATGGGAGCAGATGTTTGAGGAGGCCCGCGCCGGCGGAATTCGTGCCCGCTCCGCTCAGCGCTATGAGGATCTGCTCAACGGAGAGGATCCGCTGGCCGGCATCGCTCCCATAAGGAACGAGGAGCCGGAGCCCGCTCCCTCCCGGAAGCGCAGTCGCTCCGCCGGGAGAATGGCTTCCGCTGCCGCCAGATCCGCAGCGCCCAATGAAGAAGCTCCCCCGGTCACGGCCAGCCGCAAGCAGGCTCCTCTGACCGCCGCGAAGAAAGCG
>JAZUOR010000394.1:0-9465 GCA_045604745.1 Acutalibacteraceae bacterium
AACTCCTTGGCCCACAGAACGACATGGCTCCGATCCGACTTAGCCAGGTTCTTCAGGCCTTCACGGATAATAGCCTGAGCCAGCAGGGTGGCGGTGGTGGTGCCGTCGCCGGCAACATCGTTGGTCTTGGTGGCAACCTCCTTGACCATCTGTGCACCCATATTCTCAAAAGGATCGTCCAGCTCGATCTCCTTGGCGATGGTCACGCCGTCGTTGGTGATGAGGGGAGCGCCGAATTTCTTGTCAAGAACAACGTTTCTGCCCTTGGGGCCGAGGGTGATCTTGACGGTATCGGCCAGCTGGTCGATACCTGCCTGAAGGGCCTTGCGTGCTTCTGCACCGTAAAGGATCTGTTTTGCCATAATATATTAACCTCCGTTAGTTGTATGTGTGATTAAGGGGCACTGAATAAATATCGTATTCAGCGGATCCTTTTTACTCAACGATAGCCAGAATGTCATTCTGACGGACGATGTTGTATTCCTCGCCGTCCACCTTGACCTCGGTGCCGGCATACTTGCTGGTGATGACCTTGTCACCGACCTTGACGGTCATGGTGATCTCCTTGCCGTCTACCATGCCGCCCGGACCGACAGCGATGACTTCGGCAATCTGGGGCTTTTCCTTGGCGGCAGCAGTCAGGATAATGCCGCTGGCAGTGGTTTCCTCAGCCTCGCACAGGCGGACGACCACGCGGTCGAACAACGGTTTGATAGTCATGGTTAATAGCCTCCTATATTAAAGTTGAAATAGCGATTTGTGTCGTTAGCACTCGACGCCCGCGAGTGCTAGATCTATTCTAACCATTTTCCGGGAAAAATCAATAGGCAAAATGCAAAAATACACAGCTTCACAAATATTTAACATTGTAGACTACGCAGTAAAACCTATACTTATTGACAGGAGTTACTATTTTTGATAGTATTATAGTGAATAAATGTGGATTATGTATGTAAATGTGTGTATTGCGGCTCAACAGGCTGACCGCACAATCTATTCAGACAGGAGACTGCCCGATGAACAAAGAAAAAGCACTTGAGATTTTCAGCAAATTTTCCGTCAAGGATGATGTGGTGGATATAAAGCCCTTTGGCGACGGCCACATCAACAATACCTACCTTGTCACCTGCACCAACGGCAAGTATACACTCCAGCAGATCAACCACAATGTATTCCGTGAGCCGGAGCATGTAATGCACAACATCCGGCTGGTCACCGAGCATCTGGGCAGAAAAATCAAGGAAGCCGGCGGCGACCCCATGCGTGAGACCCTCAACATTATCCGTACCGAGGACGGCAACACCCACTACTATGACAGCGAGACCGGCTTTTTCCGCGTCTTTACTTTTGTTGACGGTGCCCGCTCCTACCCCAAGGTGGAAGCCCCGGTGCATTTCTACAATGCCGCACGCGCCTTCGGAAAATTCCAGCTCATGCTGGCCGACTTCCCTGCCAATGAATTATACGAGACCATACCCAACTTCCATAACACCGTCTCCCGTTACTACGACCTGCTCAAGGCGGTGGGCAACGACACCCAGAACCGCCGCGCTTTTGTTGAAAACGAGATCGAGTTTGCCATTGCACGCCGGGAAAAGTGCGGCATAATTCTCAAGGGACTTGCCGACGGCAGCGTGCCCATGAGAGTCACCCACAACGACACCAAGTACGACAACATTCTCATTGATGACCAGACCGGCGAGGGCATCTGCATCATCGACCTCGACACCGTAATGCCCGGCTCCATGCTGTACGATTACGGCGATTCTCTCCGCTTCGGCACCAACGCCGGTGCCGAGGACGACGAAGATCTGACCAGAGTCTACTGCGACCTCGAACTGTTCGAGGCGTTCACCAAGGGATATCTTGAGGTTCTGGGCAAAACCCTGACCGAGCGTGAAATCGAGCTCATGCCCATGGCCGGACAGATCATCACCCTTGAGTGCGGCATGCGCTTCCTCACCGACTTCCTCAACGGCGACACCTACTTCAAGACCCACCGGCCCAACCACAATCTCGACCGTGCCCGCGCCCAGTTCAAGCTGGTTGAAGACATGGAGCTGCGCTACGACGAGATGATGGCCATAGTCAATAAATATAAGGAGATTTACTGCGTATGATCAAGCCTGTACTTGACCACGATTTTATCCCTGCACGGGTAT
The DNA here is from genome assembly GCA_045604745.1 of Acutalibacteraceae bacterium. GTDB lineage: Bacteria > Bacillota > Clostridia > Oscillospirales > Acutalibacteraceae > SIG598. Next base: position 2,163 of record JAZUOR010000394.1, read on the forward strand.
GGAACGACGAGTTCCTCAAAACCGCAACCAAACCCTTCTGCATGGCTGTTGAGCGCGAAGACGGCCTTGTGCTGAGAATCGACACCTTCCTCGGCGATGACAGCGAGAAGAACAAATTCTTCGTTGAACGCAAGATAAAGACCATGCTGTGGGCTGCCGGCGGCTGGAAGGTCATGCTTGCCGGTGACCACGAGGTCTTCGAATACATAAAGGCCGCCTACAGTGCCGACGGCCTGCGTGCCTTTGACGTGGATTTCTGGAGCACCGTTTACCAGAAGGACTTCGTGGTGGAGGAGCTCGACTTTGACTCCATTCCCCGGACCTCGGTCAATCCCCTGCCCATCGGCCGTCACCTCGACGGCTGCCGCGTAGGCTTTGACGCAGGCGGAAGCGACATCAAGGTGACCAGCGTTGTGGACGGCGAGGTCGTCTTCTCTCAGGAGATCGTCTGGCTGCCCAAGGTCAACTCCGATGTTAACTATCATTATAAGCACGTCAAGGAGGCCATCGAGCTGGCCGCCTCCAAGATGCCCCGCTGCGACGCTGTGGGCGTAAGCTCTGCCGGCGTTATCGTAAAGAGCCGTCCCATGCAGTGCTCACTGTTCATGGCTGTGCCCAAGGATACCCTTGAGCAGAAGGAAGCCTTCCGCAACATCTATCTTGAGACCGGCAGACAGCTGGGTGTCCCCATGGTGGTTGCCAACGACGGCGACATCGCCGCTCTGGCCGCCTCCATGGCTCTTGACAAAAACGCCGTGCTGGGCATTGCCATGGGTACCAGCGAGGCCGGCGGCTACGTTGACCGTGACGGTCACGTCACCGGCTGGCAGAACGAGCTGGCCTTTGCTCCCGTTGACTACAACACCAATGCCGAGCGTGACGACTGGTCACTGGATTTCGGCGTCGGAGCAAGCTATTTCTCCCAGTATGCCGTTATCCGTCTGGCTCCCAAGGCCGGCATAGAGCTTGCCGAGTCCCTCACTCCCGCCGAAAAGCTTTCTGCTGTGCAGGAGCTGCTGGAGCAGGGTCACAGGGGCGCCGAGCAGATCTTTGAGAGCATCGGCACCTACTTCGGCTACGCCATCGCCAACTATGCCCTGTTCTACGACATCGACCACCTGCAGATTTCCGGACGCGTAACCTCCGGACGTGCCGGCGGCATCATCATTGACAAGGCACGCGAGGTGCTCGCCGCCGAATATCCCGATCTGAACGAAAAAATCAACCTCTTCCTGCCCGGCGAATATGAGCGCCGCATAGGTCAGGCCGTGGCTGCTGCAAGTCTGGTCAGCCTTTAATCAACAACTGAAAGGACGAATCATTATGATCCTTAAAAACCTTACCATAGACGGTTCTCTGTGCGATGTGACCATTGAGGACGGCAAAATAACCGCCATTTCCGCTCCCGACGCCTCCGTTCAGGGCGAAGACTTCGGCGGAGCAGTCGCCATTCCCGGCCTTGTTGACATCCACACCCACGGCTGCGCCGGACACGACACCATGGATGCCGAGTTTGCCGAAATGTGCATGTTCCTCGCAAAGAACGGCACCACCTCCTGGTGCCCCACCACCATGACCATGGACATCGACTCCATCCGCCGCACCATGACCGCCGACACCGACTGCCCCGGCGCTCAGATCCTCGGCTTCCACATGGAAGGTCCCTACATTTCTCCCAAGTTCAAGGGTGCCCAGAACGAAAAGTTCATCAAGGCACCGGATATTGATGAGTTCGAGTCCCTGCCCAACGTGAAGATCGTCACTCTGGCTCCTGAGCTGGAGGGCAGCATGGACTTTATCTCCCGCAGCAAGGTGGCATGCTCCATCGGTCACACCGCCGCCGACTACGACACCTGCATCAATGCCATCGACGCAGGCGCTGTGTGCCTTACCCACACCTTCAACGCCATGCCTCCCATCCACCACCGCAATCCCGGCCCCATCGGCGCCGCCTCCGAGCGTCAGATCTACGCTCAGGTCATCTCCGACGGTCTGCATCTGCACAAGGCCGCAGTTCTCATGCTCTACCGTCTCTTCGGACCGGAGCGCATGGTTCTGATCAGCGACAGCATGAGAGCCACCGGTCTTTCCGACGGTGAGTATGAATTCGGCGGACAGCCCATTCAGGTCACCGACGGCGTTGCACGCACCATGGACGGCGCCATCGCCGGTTCCACCTCCACCCTGTGGCAGTGCGTCAATGTCGCCACCGAGTTCGGCATTCCCTTTGAGGACGCTGTGCGCATGGCAACCCGTACTCCCGCCGAGCTTATCGGTGTTGAGAACAAGGGCCGCCTGAGTGCCGGTTATGACGCCGACCTGCTTATACTTAACGCCGACCGCTCCATCAGCAAGGTCATGATCGGCGGACAGTTCATCGGCTGAAAATCACTTCTTTAATAAAGGATGGTCAGAATAAATGAGCAAGAGATCAACACTCCGTTCACTGTGCTGTCTGCTGGCAGCGATCACGCTGTGCTGCGCCTCCGGCTGCGGCAAGGAAGAAGCACCCGTTGTCAACGAATTCAGCAGCGAGCCCGCCGTTGCGGTCACTGAACCCACCGGTACCGGCTTTACCCTAAACCATGCCGTTGAGGCCGGCTTCGGCCTCGGCTCGGACACGCTGGATGACATCCGCGTGCGCTACGGCGAGCCCACCGAGGTGGACACTCAGGAGTACACCGCTCTGACCATCATAACCGCCACCTATCCCTTTGGCGAATTCATATTCAACGGAGAGAACGGCGGCACACCGGTGCTGACCAGCGTTGACATGCGTTCCCAGCACGCCGCGCCCTACGGAATCAATTTTGGCGACACCGTGGAAAGCGCCGTGGAGAAGATCTATATCGGCAGTGCTCCCATGCTGGGCGGCAACTATCAGCAGAACGTCAGCTTCTACGGTGACGGCTTCACCGCACCAAGCGGCAAGTTCACATGGCTGACCGCCGAATTCGTCACCACCACCAGCACCGCCCGCTACGCTGCAGAATACATCGCAAGCGGCTACGGCGACGGCATGAACGCCAAACTGACCCTCTATTTCAACACCGACGGTCAGATGGTATATTACACGCTGCTGTACAAGGCGGCATAAGCAGACAGACAACGCCGGAAATACCGGACAGCTCATAGTGCTGTGCGCATTTCCGGCGTTTTTACTTTAGTTATCAAGGAGACAGGATATGCTGTTTGGAAAGAAAAAGAAAAACCGCCCGCTGCCTGAGTTCAGATACTATCCCGACCCGCTGGGGCAGGGCGATTTTATGAATGACCGTGAAGTGACCTGCGACTGCTGCGGCAAAAAGACGGATGTGTATTACAGCGGTCCGTTCTATGCCGAGGAGGAAGTGGAATTCCTCTGCCCGTGGTGCATTGCCAGCGGAAAGGCCTCAAAGAAATTCGAGGGCGAATTTGTTGACATCGAGGCCAGCGACGAGATATCCGACGTTAAAAAGGTTATGGAGCTTGCCTGCCGTACTCCCGCCTATCATGGCTGGCAGCAGGAGCTGTGGCTGGCCTGCTGCGATGATTACTGCGCCTTTGTGGGCTACGTGGGCTGGAAAGAGATCGAGGAAATGGGTCTTGCCGACGAGATAGCCCAGACCTACCGCGAAGAGGATATTATGCTCGATCTCGAAACGGTGAAGGAGCGCATGGTCAACGGCGGCAGCCTGCAGGGATATCTTTTCCGCTGCCTCCACTGCGGAAAGCATTATCTTTACGTTGACTGCGACTGACAACGCAGAAATCCGACCGGGAGCCTGCCGGATAAAGGCATAAATATAGCCCTTATTTATGAAAAAGCAGAGGTATGAAACGTGGATTACAAAAGAATTGACGCGCTGCTGTCAATGGTAAAAAGCGCCTATGAAAGCATTGGCGCAGAAACAGAGCTGATAGTGGAACGTCCGGCAGAACTTTCTGAAGTGGAAGCGGTCGAAATCTCACTTGAAAGGAAATTGCCGCTGCAGATCAGGAATTTCTTTTTGCAGTATTCAAGAAAGTGCAGATTTTCAGCATGGCTGCCGGACAATTTCGAACTGCCGGATGAGCTGAAAGAGATTTTTCGCGCGTTCTTCCTGCTATCACTGGAGGAACTCATCAATGCAGAGGACTCAAGAGAAGGCTGGGCAGAGGCATGCTTTCCCAACGAAGAGGATGAGTACGACGCCGTCTGGCATCATAAGTTAGGTTTTATGAATGTCGCAAACGGAGACGTTATCGCATTTGACGTAAAAGAGAACGAAACAAATCCGCAGGTGGTCTACCTCAGCCATGACGACGGCGAGGGTCACGGATATATTCTTGGCAAGGATTTTGACACATATTTTGAGCAGCTGCTGCTCACAGGAGCATGCGGCAGCGAAGACTGGCAGATGCTGCCGTTCTGCCCTGATGCGCAGTCGGGCATCGTGTCGGACTGCGAAAACGCAAAGGAATACCGAAAGCTCATAGGCCTGCAGATTTAATGAAATGAATTCAGCAAAAAAGCGCGGTTGAGGTTTCTGCCTCATCCGCGCATTTTTTAACAATATCAGGTCTGGTTTTTACTCCTTTACAAAGCAGCTCTTCAGTGCCGCAGTCAGCGGAGAAAGCAGGCCGAACAGAGCCTGTGCCGCCAACGACAGCACCACAGTGCCAACGCAGAACGCTGCCAGCTTTTCGTCCAGCGGAAGATGTGAATAACTGCGGTTGATGTGGAACACCACCACATAGTGGAGAATGAACATGGTCATGGACAGCTGCTCCACGTGGCTGAAGAATCTGTGCCGCAAAGAAGAAACCACCGTCTGCTCCGAAAGAATTATCACCAGAACGATGGCTATGAGCAGCACACAGAAGCCCTTGCTGCTGCCTGCACGGGCAAAGCCCGCCACCGGCGACTGATAGAACGCAAACAGTGTTCCCAGACAAAGAGCCAGCGTAAGCGTAAGCAGGGTCTTTGACAGCGAGGTGAGCTTTTTTGTACGCAACCAGTCTGCGGCATAATGCACCGCAATGCCCGCACACAGACCGATAAAGGCTCTGGGCACTATTCCTGCCGTCTTGTAGGCGCAGCCCTCGGTGCCGAAGTAATAGCAAATGGCTCCCGCGAGTGCGCCAAGCGCAATAATGCGTGTGTTTTTCAGCTGGCACAGAACGCAGAACAGCGGAAAGGCGATAAACAGCGCAGAAAGATACCACACCGGTGTGAGCGGATAGGCTCCCGGTATGCCGGTGAGATAAAAGGCACCCAGCACCATATCCCGCAGGACGTTGAGAGCTCCCTCAAGCGAGGACGCGTCAGACAGCCGCGGCAGATTTACCGCCAGCAGGGCCAGCAGCATGTAAGGCACAAAACGCAGGAACTTGTCCGCTGTGTACCGCCATGCGCTGCGGCACTTGTCATCAAGGCTCAGGGATATATACCGCTCCTTCTGAAAGTGACGGAAGGTAAAAAAGCCGGTTATCATCAGAAACAGCTCCACCAGTGTCTGGCAGCTGTTGAAAGGGAAGGCATTATCCGGTCGGAAGGACACCGTGTGTATCCACATGATTGCGCATATTGCCGCCAGCTTCAGCAGGCTCAGTGCAGCTATGGGACCTGACTGGCCTTTAGCGCCTGTGCCTGTTTTGTGTTCCGTTCTGCTTCCCATTGTATCTCCTGTCCGCACATGCAGTGCTGAGCGTATTCCGTACGGCTTCATCCGTGACTATAGAGATTATATCACCGGCAAATATTGCCTGTCAATCGCCGCAATTAACTCCTGTCCCCCTTGACTTTGGCTGAATAAGGTATAGAATAGTACCTCAGAAAATACTGACTGCGGTGAAGAAACAAACATGGAATACAGTAAATCAGCAACCATACGGTATGCGCTCAAAAAGTCCCTGCCGGTGCTCTTCGGATATCTTTTTCTCGGCTCGGCTTTCGGCATCATGCTCTACGAGGCAGGCTACAGCGTCTGGTGGGCGATATTCATTTCCCTTGTGGTGTACGCAGGTTCGGGACAGTTTCTGCTGGTCTCACTCATAACCTCCTGCGCACCGCTGGCCACAACGGCACTCATGACGCTGTTCGTCAACTCCCGTCACATGTTCTACGGCCTTTCCTTTGTGCAGAAATTCAAGCAGGGCGGCTGGCGCTATCCCTTTATGATATTCTCCCTGACCGACGAAACCTACTCGGTCAACGTATCCATTCTGGACGTGCCCGGAGGCGTGGACGAAATAAAAGCACGCTGGCTGATCGGAGAACTCAATCATGTTTACTGGATTCTCGGCTCAGTGCTGGGTGCTGTGCTCGGCATGAGCATCCCCTTTGACCTGACCGGAATCGACTTTTCCATGACGGCTCTGTTTACCATCATTTTTGTCGAACAGCTGACCGGCATGAAAAACGCCCTGTGTGGCGTCCTTGGCGTGGCGGTGGCTGTGGTGTGCATACTCATCTTCGGCTACGACAAGTTCCTGCTTCCGGCACTGATCTTTACCGTTGCACTGCTGTTCGCGCTCCACCCGCTGCTTGAAGGAAGGGAGGCGGCACAATGAGCACTCCCATGCTTCTGCTGACCGTGCTGGTAGCAGCGGTGTGTACCTTTGCCACCCGTGCCGTCCCATTTGTCTTGTTCGGCGGCTCAAAGGAACCACCAAAAATAATAATTACCCTTGGAAAAATACTGCCCGTTGCCATTCTCGGCATTCTTATCGTGTACGGCATCGGCGACTTCACCACACTGCCCATGTCCGACCTTGCCCCGTCTCTTATCGCCGTGGCAGCAACGGCTCTTGTTCATCTGTGGAAGCGCAATGTGCTGCTGAGCATTTCCGTGGGCACCATCGGCTACATGCTGCTCATCAACTTTGTTTTCTGACGAGGTAACTGACATGTCATACATCCGACCGGCAACAGAAAAGGATGCCTGCCGCATTGCGGAGATCATTATATTCAACTACCGGCTCAATTTTTATCCGATCTTCCGCAATGATGAGTTTTACTTCGGCGAAATGCAGGTGGATGCCTTTGCAGAAGATTACCGCAGCGAGGATGTTCTGCGCTCCACCTACGTGTACGACGACGGAGCGGTGAAGGGCATGATTCAGCTGTGCGGCACCGAGATAAAGCGGCTGTTTGTTGAACCGGTACTCCAGAGCGGAGGCATCGGAGCGCAGCTGCTGACCTATGCCGTGGAGCAGTGCGGAGCCGACCATCTGTGGGCACTGGAAAAGAACCTGCGTGCCGTCAGCTTCTACAGGCGGCACGGATTCGTATGCACCGGAGAGAAAAAACCTGAGGAGGACACCGAGGAATATCTGGTGC